>JBBSRY010000138.1:0-6239 GCA_038242595.1 Mycobacteriales bacterium | reverse complement strand
GCGAGTTCGATTCTCGTCGCCCGCTCCAGAGTCTCACCAGCGATTTCGCGGTTTCCTGCAGATTTACCCGCGTAACTGAACAGTTGAAAGTGTCGGAGGCGAAGCGGTTGGCGTCGGGCGATTTTAAGTCCGACTGTGTCACTTGATTTTGGTCAGAGAAATCTCGTAAGTAACCGTCAAGAGCTCACCGAATTGATTCCGGCACGGCTCGAGCTGCGTGCGAACCGTACGGCCGGTCATCGTAATCACCACGCCGGCAGCCTCTTCGGACACTGTCATTTCCCGCGACAGCCTCTCGGAGACCAGTAAGGCCGGGGAGTCCGTGGGATCTTCGGACCCGATCAGTTTGCAGGACAGCTTTCGATCCTCGGTCTCGGTCCAGACGTCGTCACTTACGGTAAAACCCAGGTAGCCGCCGCCTTCGGAGGTGCGGATCTGCGATATGCAGGGGCTTTGCGCACAGGAGGTCTGCACAGTCCAGATTGCAGTTTCGGTACTGCCGATGATCAGCTCTTGGGCCCCGCCTCCGGTGGCATCGACAAGTGTGGCGCGGTACTGGTATTCCCCGGAGAATCCCTGCGGATCAACTTCTTCCGGAGTTTTTCCGATGTCGGCGGAAGTTGGTTGATCATCATTTGACGTCTGGGTTGCCGACGGGGCGACACTGGACAGGGTTGTGATCTGGGCGAAGGTCGACTCCTTTGCGAGCGGGCTCGCAGAATCTATTTCCGTTGCGGTTGGTGGCAACTTCCCGCTTTCGTCATCCCCGAACGGCTGGAGCACGAGAAGAATCAGGCCGGTAAGCAGCACGACGGTCAGAGCGAAGGCCGGAATCAATCTCCGATGTGAACCTTTGCCGACGGATTCAATCCGGGTCTTGTTGTTGTCTGCCATCAGCGGGCCGGAACCCGGTGCGACCAGGGTCGGCGATACCCGCGCAGTGGGCTCGCCCAAATAAGGTTGACCAGCAATGGGGGTTTGGTCCTGCTGTCGGTGCGCGGGTAATGACGGGGCGGTGGCCGCCGCAGTCCGGATGGCCCTTCCCAGTTCGCGTGCAGAGCTGTATCTACGATCCGGATTCTTGGCCAAAGCGGTCATGATGATGCCATCAAAGGCCGCGGGCAGGTCGGGCCGCCGGATACTTGGCAGCGGGGGTGGGGTTTTCAAATGCATTTGCATTACCTGGGAAAGGTTTTCGGCCGGGAATGGCTTCTCGCCGGTGAGAAGTTCGTATAGCACGCACCCGAGGGCGTAGATATCCACGCGATGGTCGAAAGGCTTGGCTTCGATCTGCTCCGGCGAAGCGTAAGCCAGGGTGGCCACGAGGTTACCGGTACCGGTCAGACTGTGACCGCTGCCTTCGATCTGAGCCAACCCGAAGTCGGCCAACATCACCGAATCCGGATCCTCCGGATGCATGCTCGGTGCCAACATAATGTTGGCCGGCTTCACATCGCGGTGCAGCAAACGATGCTGATGAGCAAATTCAAGTGCCTCTGCAACCTCCCCGACAATGTGCACGACCTGTTTCAACGGCAGCCCAGTTCTCCCTTCACGGCTCAACAACTGGGAGAGGTCAGTACCTTCCACCTACTGCATGGCGATCCACAGCAGTTCCTCGGAGGAACCACGATCAAGGACAGTCACGATGTTGCGATGAAACAATTTGGCGGCCAGGTCGGCCTCACGTTCGAACCGGATGCGGAAACTGTTGTCCTGCACCAGCGCAACGTTGAGCACTTTCAAGGCGACCAGACGCGGAAGTCGGGGATGACGCGCCAAATAGACGGCGCCCATACCGCCGCTACCCAACTCCCGGACGACGGTGTACCCGGAAATCACGTCACCTTCTGCGTATGCCACGTGTATTCAGCTGGTTTGCACAACTGGGGTTGGATCGGGCGTCATGACCGCTTCCGGTCCGAGATAGGTGAGAGTCTGCTTGATCGTGAGGGACCACAGTTCCTCGACCTGACCTGCGCAACGTTCAGTTTGAGATGAGCTGCCTTCGCCCTGAAGTTGTTCGAAGTGCCCATTCGTAGAACTGGTGACACGCAGCGTACGTTCCCACGAATGGGGTACTGGAGAGCCGATCGGTTCTCCAGTGTCGTCCGCAATACAATCTGTGAATTCGGTCCCTCCAAATGCCCACTCCCCCCCTGCTTCAACAAGATTGTAGGTATCGCCCGACGATGAATTGACGAGGGCGGTGCAAACACTTTCATCGCAGGTCGTGGTCACCTCCCAGGTCTCGGTCTGCTCGAGTCCCAGCAGCTCCAGCCCGGCGCCGACCCCGTCGATGACCACTAAGGAATAGGTGTAAACCCCGCTAAAACCAAGCGCAGCGTTGCCCGGCAGGACTGCAGCACTCTTCGTGCTGGTACTTGTGGAAGTGCTAGCGGTCGTCGATGAGCTGGTGCTACTGGTCGCAGCGGTGCTGGTTTGGTTGGCACCAGCTGAACTATTTGTTGACGCTGGGATTTCGGACTCCGACGAGGTGAGAGGCAATGCGCCGGCGAGGGTTTCCGTTGGCCGGCTAGGACTGTCCGACTCGGCGCTGCCGCCGAACAGGAATACGGCGGCCACCACGATCACCACCACCGCAGCGGCCGTTGCCACCAGCACCATCGGTTTGGCCATTATTGATGTGGCCGGTGCAGCGGTGCCCGCTTCAACCGGGGAGGTGCCAGCTGAATCTGGCGCGGCAGATTTCAGAATTGATACTTCGATCTCCGGTCCAGCCGCCCCGGTTCCAGTGGTGTTGGACAGATCGGAGACGAAGTTGATCCCAGCATCGCTGGCGCCGGTGTTACCCAGACCTGTGACCCCGGAGCCGATCCCGTTCGAGGTACCGCTAGCAGTACTGGTGGCAACCGAGGCTGTGGACCCCGTGGCAGAAGCGGCTCCGGCGACAGCGGATGTACCCAACGCGCCTGCCTGGCCTGCAGGGGCTACTGCTGCCATAGTTGCGGTGACAATTCCCGCAACGCCCCCGACGACCGCCCACGCGGGGCCGTAGGTGCGCTCGACCGCGTCCTCCAATTCCATCAGAAGGATAGAAGCATCGCCTTGACGCTCACCCGGATTCACTGCCAAAGCACGTGACAAGACCTGATGAAGTGATGGCGGCAGATCCGCCAGATCCGGTGAGAGCCGTTGCTGCGCCAGGATTGCCACAATACCGGGCCCGTCGAAGAGCGGTTTATCCAGGAACACTCCGGCGAGGACGACGGCGGCGGAGTAGACATCTGAGGTTGGCGCCAGTTGGCTGTGTTCCAGCGCCTCCGGGCTGGCGAAGCCGGGTGTTCCACCGAGGCTGGGAGTTCCCCACCGACCGGCCAGACCGAAATCAATGAGCTTTGAGACACCCCCCATGTCGACAAGGATGTTGAACGGTGTGACATCACCGTGCACAATTTGCTGTTGATGGGCATACGAAAGGCCTTGCAGTGCGCCTCTAACGATGCTCAGACCCTGTTGCGGCGTCAGATTCCGATTATGTCGAGAAATGGTGCTCAGGGTGGCCCCGTCGACCCATTCCTGAATCAGCCACGCGTCTTCATTTTGCTCGATGAGATCGTAGACGCTGACAATATTTTCCTGCTGCAGACCGGCCAACGTGGAAGCTTCGGCCCGGAGCTGTTCCCACTGGACTACCGAAGGTGCGCTGACTTGCTTGAGGGCGACTTCGCGCTGCAGGGTGTTGTCCCACCCTTTCCACACCGAACCCGTCGCTGTCTGTGAAACGCGACCCAGTAGTTCGTATTGCGCGATCAACATGGAGATGACCTTTCGCCGGTAGGAATGACCGCGTGTCAGGAGCAAGCAACGAGCGTTGGGCGAAGCGTATTGGTGAACCGAGGGTTGTCAAAATGTAAGCGAAATTGCGTACAGGTGACCACTTACCGTAGCCAGAGCAGGTAGACGGTCAGGACCAGGACGAGCAGCACTCCGACGGTGATGCCCGCGATTGCGCGGCGTCGAGATCGATGTGGTGCCAGGTAGATCGGCGGTTGGATCCAGTGTTCCACCGTATCCGATGGCGTGGATCCGGCCGGGCCAGGCGGCAGTTGGTGCCGCCCGCGGTCAGCTACGCCGAACGTGGCGACACCGATGCCCGGGTCTGTGCAGTTTCGGCCAAGCGCTGTGCAAAGTGCATCCGGTGTTGCCCGTAGGGTCGGGTCCTTCTCAAGTGCCCGGAGCAGTGCTCGGCATACCTTGGCCGGGATGTTTGGATCGAAGTTGTTGGGAGGTGTCGGTTGTGAGCTCACGTGCGCCTGGAGAATGCCGGCCAAGGTGGACGCGTGGTAAGGCCACTGTCCGGTGACCAGCTGATAGGCCAACACCCCGAATGAGTAGGAATCGATGCGGGGATCGGCGCTGTCAGGGTGCAAACTCTGTTCCGGCGCCAAATAACGCGGAGTACCTGTGATCATGCCTGAGACTGTTTTGAAGTCGTTGGTGCGCAATGACATTCTGGCCAGCCCGAAGTCCCCCAGGACGGCACGACCGTCATGGCGGAACAGGATGTTTGAAGGTTTCAGGTCGCGGTGGGTCACACCGGCCGCGGATGCGTGGCGAAGAGCATCGGCGACATCGAATAAGACCTGGAGCTTGCGAGGGTAGTCCAACAAATTTCGGCCTAGTTGATCGGTGAGATCTCCGCCAGGCAGGTATTCCATCACCAGGAACAAATGCGCCCCCGTATTGCGTAAGAAATAAACCGGCAAAATCGACGGATGGGCCAACGAAGCCAAAATTCTTGCTTCCCTGTCCAGTCTGCGAACGGTGTCGGCAGCGGGTGAAGAGCCGATTGTCTTGACCGCAACCAGGCGATTCAAAGATGCTTGCCGTGCCAGCACAACGAAACCGGTCGCACCGTAGCCCAGAACCCGAATGAAATCCAACCCGGCGGGCAGCTCCGGAATTCCATCAGGCATGCCAGGGAGCTTCTGGTCAACAGCTGCCATGCCGGTAACCTCCACCTGCACTAACAGAGGCCGAGACCGGCTCTTGCGGCTTGCACGATAACGGGACGACTACTGGGGTGTCAATGCATCAACGAGTTGTTGCGTCGAACTTGCTGTTCGTACCGAGAGCCTGAATCCGACCGCACAGGCAAATCTGGGCGAGAGGCAAAAGTGGGCAAAACCAGTGCGGCAGCGAATCGGCTCCAGATCTCACCCGAGCGTTTCGCGACTGGCTACCAACGCACGGTTGAGGACGGCGATCAGCTCGGTGCGGGTGACGATCCCTTCGATGCGCTCGTCCGCATCCACCACCGGAATGTGTCGCAGCCCCTCCTCCGTCATCAGCGCCACCAAACTCGCGACCGGAGCATCGCCACGAACTGTTCTTACCGGGCTGCTCATGATCGAACCGGCTGGATCCAGATTCACCAGATCCAACCGGAACAGGTCATAGATGGTGATGATTCCGACGACGCGGCGGTCATCGTCCACGACCGGCACCGCCTTGATGTGGTTGTGGTGGAAGATCATTCGTACCCGGTAGATCGTTTCGGACCTACGTACCGTCGCCACATCGGGGACCATCACGGTGCGCACCACGAGGCGTCCCAATTGCCGATCCACCGCGCGTGCTTCAGCCTCCTGAACCAGCGCAAGAACATCGCCGGGCAAGACGTCCAGCCCCTGATCGAGTCGACTGATCGCTTCCCGGATGTCAGCCAGCTGGAGACCGACCCGTTGACTCGCTGAGGCGGGGCCCCCCTCCTTGGGCCGCGGCGGCTGGTGCGGATAGCGCCGCCCGGTCAGGTTATTGATGAGAATAGCCACCAGCAAAAGGAACACGGTATTCAACGCGACCGGCGAGACGGCGAACAAAAAGCCTTGATCCTTGACACTGGAGGTGGCCACCGCGGCGAATAACGCACAGGCACCCCCGGGGGGATGCAGACAACGCAACGCGCACATCACCACGATTGCCACCGCCACGGCAAGAGCCGCCGCGACTGCGGTATCAGGAATCAGGCGGGCGGCGGCAACCCCGATCAGCGAGGAAATGATGTTGCCGCCCAGGACTGACCACGGTTGGGCCAGCGGACTGGCCGGAGCCGCGAACAGCAGCACCGCAGAGGCTCCCATCGGGGCGATGATGAACGGCACCATCTCCGGGCCGAGGTGGAAAAGCTGCGCGGACCAGGCTGCGGCCAGTAACCCCAAAAGGGAGCCGAATCCGCCGCGCAGGTATTCGGTCCGCTGGTAGGTCAATGGCTG
>JBBSRY010000137.1:0-6241 GCA_038242595.1 Mycobacteriales bacterium | reverse complement strand
GGATGCGAGTGGCCGATAAACGCCACCGGCTCGATCGCCTGCACCGCAACGTGAATCAGCGTCTCGATGGAAGCTCTGCGCACAACGCCGTCATGCTCACCGGCGGTCAGTGCCGCGGTCAGATCCTTCTGGGTCGCCGACTCCGAGCGGATCAGATCGATCAGCGGTTCAACGCCAACGGCGACGAAGTCTTTCTTGGTGGCCTTGCGCATATTGGACCCGGAGGCTTTGACCATCACTCGGCCGTCGGCCAACCGCTGTGAGGTATTACCCTCGGCCAGGATGACCATATTGCGATCGCGTTTGCCGATGCTGTGGGTCAGGTCGAGCAGCTCGCTCGAGACCAGTGTCGGGTCCCAGAGGGCGGTCATTTGGAGCCTCCGTATTTACGATTCGTCAGACCGTTGAGCAGAGCGGCGAAGACGAGAACCACTCCGAGTGCGAGCAGTTGGTATTGCGGTCCGTTATTACCTTCGATGGCCAGCGGGATACCGGCATTGAGCCAGACGATCAGCAGCCCACCGAGAATGATGCCGGCCACTCGGCCGATACCACCGGTAATGGCAACTCCACCCAGGACGGCGATGGTGATGGCCGGCAGCGCCATGCCGTTGCCGGAGGCCCCGGCGTCCGGCCGGGCCGAAGCGAACTGCGCCACCGTCACCACGGCCACCAGCCCGGAGATGATGCCGGCCAGCACGTAGGCCTTCATCCGGGTGTCCTTGACGTCGATCGCGGCAAACTTGGCGGCCGTGTCATGGGTGCCGATCGCGTAGAGGCGGCGACCATAGGTGGTGCGCGCCAAGATGACCCAGACGACGATGGCGGTCGGAATCATGAAGGTGAAAATACCGAGCGGGATATTGGGTAGGTACTCCCCGACGAGCGGCAGTTCCACGGTACGAGCCGTGGAGTACAGGTCCTGGATCGGTTTGGTACTGATCGGCTTCTGGTTGTTGATCACGATGGCCAGCGAGCCGTAGGCGTAGTAAGTGGCCAGGGTGGCGATCAACGCCGGAAATCCGAGGTAGGCGACCAGGAATCCATTGATCGCACCGAGTAGGCCACCGACCCCGATGGCCAAGATGATGGAGAGCCAGAGCGACCAGCCCCACTCGCCGTAGGCCAACCCGAAAACCATGCCGGTCAGGGATACGATGGCGCCCACCGAGAGGTCGATACCGCCGCGGCCGGACACGATCACCAACAGCTCGGCCAATGCCAGCATGACGAGCGGGACCAGGTTGATCAACGAAGCGGCCATGTAGTCGCTGTCGTACGGACCCGTGAGATAGCCGCCGACATCCATCAGGAAGAAGGTGGCAACGACGGCCAACAGCAGCACAATCAGTAGCACAATGCGCTGGGTCAGGATGGCCCGAATGATCCTGGAGCCAACGGACTCTGCCGGCTGGGCGGGAGCTGCCGCCGGGGCAGGGGCGGTGGTGGTCATACTTTCCTCCTCGCGCGCTGGCGGATCAAGTCCGCGCCAACGGCAATGACGATGAAAACCCCGACAAAGAGGTTGGACAGCTGCGATTGCCAGCCGAGTTGGGTGACGCCGGTCGAGACGGTCTGGACCAGGAGTGCGCCGAGCACGGTGCCCAGCACCGACCCACGGCCACCCATGATCGAGGTGCCGCCGATGACAACGGCGGCGATGACCGCGAGTTCCCTTCCGGAGCCGATGTTCTGCTGGACCGTGGCGGTGCCCAGAGCGATGGTGAAACAAGCTCCGAGACCGACCACAGCGCCGGTGATGACGTAGGCCAGCAGGGTGCGGCGCTGGACTCGAACCCCGGCCAGACGCGCTGCGTGGGCATCACCACCGATGGCATAGAAATGCCGTCCGCCGGCGGTATGTCGCAGGTACCACCACATGATTGCGGCGAGCACCACCATGATGGCGAAGCCGTGTGGGATACCCCAGGTACGGCCGGCCGGTCCGGCACCGAAAACACTGAGCGTGCGCGGGATGTTGTTGACGGTGCTGGAGCCGAAGATCTGCAACCCGAGGAATTGGAACACGTTCGCGGTACCGAAGGTGATGATGATGGCGTGCACTCGACCGTAGGCGATGAGCACACCGTTGATGGCGCCGAGAGCGGCGCCGACTCCGATCGCGATCAACACGATGACCGGCAGCGAGACCTCGTAGCCCACCATGGTTTTGGCGGTGATGACCGCACACACCATCAACATGCCGGCGATTGAGACGTCGATACCGCCGGTGATGATGATGACCGTCATGCCGATGCCCATCACGGCGATCGGCGCGACACCGGCCAGCAGCGGCAGAATCGAGCCGGAGGTCAGGAACGCCGGAGTGGCGAAGGCCAGGATGGCCCAGAGCACCACGATGACGCCGATCAGGACGAGTTCCTGTCCCGAGACCGGCGGGGACAGAACACGATTGCGGACCTTGACCGGTTTGGCGCCAAGGTCCGGTCCGAGCGTGGTGGGTGCGCTCACAGCGCTTTCCCTTTCTCGTCAACGGCGCCGGCAGCTGCGGCCAGCACATCAACCTGGGTGGCTTCGGGACCGAATTCGACGGTGGTGGTGCCGCCGCGGACCACCAGGAGGCGGTCGGAGATACGCAACGCCTCCGGCAGATCAGAAGTCACCACCAGGACGGCGGTGCCCTCTTCGGCCAGTTCGGTGATGATGCGGTGGATTTCCTCTTTGGCCCCGACGTCAACACCCTGGGTTGGTTCGGCCAGCACCAGAACTTCTGGTCGTTCGACCAGTTGCCGCGCCAACACCACCTTCTGCGCATTCCCGCCGGACATCGCGCCGATCGGCTGCTTCTCACTTGGTGTCTTGACAGCCAACCGGGAAATCATCGTCTTGGCAATCTTGGTCTCCCTGGCCCGATCGATGAAACCGCCCTTGGACAGCAGCGACAGGTGCCCGGCCGAGATGTTGAAGGAAATCGGTTGGAAGGAAAACATGCCCTCCACCTTGCGGTTTGCCGGCAGCAGGGCGATGCCCAGCTTTTGTGCGTGCCGGGGCGAACGCGGACTGATGGCCTTACCGTTGAGCAGGATGCTGCCCGCGTCGGCGTGATCGATACCGTAGATGGTGGCAGCAATCTCGGAGACCCCGGATCCGACCAGACCGTAGAGTCCGACGATCTCACCTGGTTTGACGGTGACGTTGACATCCCGGAATTTGCCGGTCAAACCGAGGTCCTTGAGGACCAGCTTGGGTTCACCGTCCGGGATGATCCGTTCGGTGCGAGCGTCGTTGAGGATGCCACCGACCATCAGTTCGGCAATTTGCCGCACCGATAGCTCCGAGATCGGGTAGGTGCCGATGGTTTGACCGTCACGCATCACGGTCACTTCCTGGGCGATCCGGAAGAGTTCATCCAAGCGATGGGAGATGTAGATCACGGCGACACCGGACTCGGTGAGTCGACGGACGACGGTGAAGAGTACTTCGATTTCGGCATCGGTGAGGATCGCGCTCGGTTCGTCCAGGATCAGGATCTTGGCGTTACCGGCCAGCGCCTTGGCGATGGAGACCTGTTGTTGCTCGGCAATGGACAGGGAGCCGACGGTAGCGGTGGCATAGCGCCCGGGGAGGCCGATGAGTTCCAGCAGCTCAACCACTTTGGCATTCTGCGCCGGCCAGTCGATACGCCCGCCGCGGCGGATCTCGCGGCCGGTAAAGATGTTTTCCGAGACAGTGAGCTCGGCGAAGAGTTGCGGCTCCTGGTAGACGGTGGCGATGCCAAGACCCATGGCTTCGACGGTGGAGGCGATTTTGACCGGGGCACCCTCGAAGGTGATCTCACCGGTGTCGGCCGATTCGACTCCGGAGACGATCTTGATCAGTGTTGATTTACCGGCCCCATTTTCGCCGACCAGCGCGTGCACGGTTCCGGCCTTGACGACCATGTCGGCGTTGCGGATGGCCCGGACACTGCCGAAACGCTTGGAGATTCCGGTCAAACTCAGCCTGGCCAACCCGGAATCGGGTGCACCGCCGGGACCTGGGTTCCCGGGTTTGTTCAGATTGGGTTGTGTCACAACCGCCGGCCTTTCAGCAAATGTGTTGTCAATGCTGGGGTCTTGCCGACGCCACGGACAAGTCCGCAGCGCCGGCAAGATGTTTCAGAACTCAAGAGGCGTCAAAGAGTGTGCGACAACTCAGTAATCGAACTGGTCAACGTTCTCCGGGGTGATGGCCAGTGCCGGTCCCAGCAGCAGCGTCTTGGTGGCTTCGTCATACTCGACGGCCGGCAGGTCGGTGCTGACATCGTTGGTGGCGGCGAAGTCGTTGCCCTCCACCAGCTGCAGGCCGGCCCAGGCGGTCAGGAAGCCCAGGTTCTCCACGTCCCACAGAATGGAAGCGGAGGAGGAGCCGTCTGCCAGGTACGGCTTCATCGACTGCGGGGTACCCAGTCCGACGGTGAACACGGTGCCGATCTTGTCAGCGTTGGCAACGGCTTCGGCAACACCGGGGGCCGAGGAGGTGCACTCGCCAACCAGACCGGTCAGGTCCGGGTGGGCAGCCATCAATTCGGTGGCCTTGGCGGTGGCGGCAGCCTGATCTTCGCCTGCGTAGACGATGTCGACGATTTCAGCTTCCGGGTACTTCTCGGCGGTGTAGGTCTTCTGAACTTCGATCCAGGCGTTCAGGTTGGCAGCGGTCTCACCACAGGAGACGATCGCGTACTTACCCTTGCCACCCATGGCAGTCATCAGAGCGTCGGTGAGTCCTTCACCAATGCCCTCGACAGATGCCTGATTGACGAAAACCTGGCGAACGGAGTTAGGGGCGTCGGTGTCAGAGGTCGCAACCTTGATTCCGGCTGCTTCGGCTTCGGCGAGCACCGGTGCCATCGAGTCCGGATCGTTCGGCGCCACGATGATGGCGTCGACACCCTGCTGGATGAAGCTGCGGACAATGTCGGCCTGGCCGGCTGCATCGGCGGTGACCGGTCCCTGGTAGAGCCATTCGATGTTGCCCAGTTCCTCGGCGGCTTTTTGGCCACCGGTGTTCATGGCTTCGAAGTAGGGCACGCCCTGGAGTTTCGGTACGAAGGCAACCTTGACCTTGTCGCCCGACGGTGCTTCAGAGGCTCCGCCGGTGGCTTCGCTCGCTTCGGTCTCGGCGGCCGAGGTATCGGCCGAACCGGTGTCAGCCGAACCGGTGTCAGCAGCGGAGGTGTCCTGGGCAGGAGCCGAGGTGGCCGGTGCGGCCGGTGCGGCCGGGGGCGTGGTCTCGGCCGCGTCGTTCTTCTTGGTACATCCGGTGGCGAACAATGCCACCGCGGCGCTGATGGCGACAAAACTTGTCACCCTGCGTGTGAGCCTCATGTGCGTGCTCCAACTTTCTGTTCTGCGGCGGGCCGCGGGAGGAAACGCTCACGTCATTGCGAGCGCCGGTAATACAGTGCGGTGATGCGGGTGCGGTAGAGCGGGTGGTGAATGGACCCGCCGGTTCGGTGAGACGGCGGGTGGGTTTCTAGGGAGAAAACAGGCCTTTGTCCCGATTGTCGGCGGTGATGAGATCAGCGTGGCGGGCGGCGGCCTCGTCCCAGCGAGCATCTGGTCGGGGTTCGTAGGTGATGATCTGTTCCCCATCGGCAATGACCTGACGGATTTCGGCCAACCCACTGAGTTCGCCGAGAGCTGCGAGTTGGACCGCGGCGTTGCCCAGCGCGGTGGCCTCAATCGGTCCGCAGTGGACTGGCAACCCGGTGGCGTCGGCCGAAACCTGGGACAGCAGAGTGTGATTGGCTCCGCCGCCGACAATATTGATACTCGGTGACCGACGCCCCGTCGCGGCAGCAATATCGTTGACGGTGGCGCGGTAGCTCAGGGCAAGAGAATCAACGACACAGCGGGCCACTTCACCGATGGTCTGCGGAACCGGTAGAGCGCGCTTGGCGCAGTAGGCCCGGATCCGGCTTGGCATATCTCCCGGCGGCAGGAAATCCATCGCATCGGGATTGATGATGCTGATCAAAGGGGTTTCCTGGGAGGCCATTTCAGCGATCTGCCTGTAGGTAAGATCGTTGCCTTCCGATGCCCACTGACGCCGGCACTGCTGCAGGATCCACAGTCCCATCACATTGCGCAGTAGTCGAATGGTGCCGTTGTAACCGCCCTCGTTGGTCAGATTTTTGGCCTGGGTGTCGGCGTTGACAATGGCATCCCCGATTTCAACACCGGCCAATGACCAGGTTCCGGAGGAGATGAACAGCCCGCCCGGTTGGGCAAATGGCACG
>JBBSRY010000136.1:0-6251 GCA_038242595.1 Mycobacteriales bacterium | reverse complement strand
GTCGGTGATGTCGTCGAACAGGGGCAGTTGACTGTAGGAAACCGGACCGGTTGCGGGTAGAACAGCTGCCGAAGCTGCTGCTCCCCAGGAGGTGGCCAACCAGGCGCCGGCAGCGAGCCCGACGACCGCGCATCCACGCAATACGTTCCGCCGCCATGTCGACATCGCGGGGCGTCCACCGATCGAATCGGAGCAGTAGCTCGAAGTCATCAGGACACCCCCAAACCTGTTGAGTCACGCAGCGGGACGGACAATTGCGCCTAACGGTACTGGGCGCACTGTGCGTCAGACAGAAGTTCGCCGCAATGAGAAATTGCCTGTCACGGGCCGTCACGCGAACCGATCGAACTCGGTGAGCAAGGTACCTAAAGTGTCGGGGCCGCCCCGATCGAGCGGATACTAATCAGCCAATTGGGACAACGCCGGGGTTAGCACCGAAACATTCACCGCTGAAGATATGGCGATCGGGGCCAGAACCTCTAACGAACCGCGGCATTTGAACCGCGATTCCAATCGGCACAAGTCGTGTGGCTGCCGATGTGCGGACCGGCCCGGCGCGTCATACTCAGCCCATGAGCGCTGGAGCTTTGCTGTTGACCCCGGGAGCCGGATCCGGTCGTGACCAACACACATTGGTGGCCATCGACGAGTCGCTGCGACCACTGCCTTGTCGGCGAGTCGACTTTCCGTATCGGATCGCCGGCAAGAAGATGGTTGACCGCGCACCGGTCGCGATCGCACATCTTCGCGAGCAGGCCGCGGAGCTGACCATCGAGGCCGGTGTACCGCCCGACACTCTGGTGCTCGGCGGCCGTTCGTATGGCGGCCGGATGTGCTCGATGGCGGTGGCCCAGGGGCTACCGGCCGCAGGGTTGATTCTGTTGAGTTACCCGCTGCACCCGCCGGGGCAGCCGGCGAAACTGCGGGTCGAGCATTTGCCAAAAATCTCGGTGCCGGTGCTGGCCATCTCCGGGGAGAAAGATCCGTTCGGCACACCCGATGAGTGCGCCGAACACTTTGCCACCATCCCGGGACCGGTTACCTGGCATTGGCTGCCGGGTGGGCACGATCCGCGCAATGCCGATGCCAAGATCGCCGGCTTCATCAAGGACTGGCTCGCGACGCTCTGAACCGCCTGCACAAGAAATTCTTAACGACAATCTAAATTGTCGTTGACAACTTACGTTGTCGTACTGCACACTCTTGTCATGAACAACAGCGACTGGTACCAAAACATCTTCTCGGCTCTTGCCAGAGCCGTGGCCGGGGGCGCAGCGGGTTCCCGACGTCGTTGGGGAATCAAGCGCCGCAACTCCTCTCGCGGCTGAGACCGCAGGCCCGCACCGCCCATTCGAATTCCCGCATTTGATCTGTACTACCCCCTTCACAAAATCGCCCCGTTACCCAAAATCGCCCAGAAAAGGAAACCCCGATGTCCAACCCGAAAGTTGTCTCCAAGAACACCTCTGCTTTTTTCGGTGCCTCGATTGCATTCCTCGGTCTGACCGCTGCTTGGAATATTGGCAATCTCTGGATGCTCGATATCTCGGTACAGCAGCGTTACACGATCGGCATGGGCATCGTGGCTGCCATGTTCGCCGTCGTGGTGGTCTCCAAAGTGGTCCGGGACAAGGAGGAGGCCAGCGAATTCGTCAATGGCATCCGGCAGGCCCGCTACGAAGAGGTCCTGGCCAACTCGCCGGCCCCGGGTCTGGGCCAGACCTGGTAACCACCCGTCCTCGAGGTACTTCCCGTTCGGGCAAACGAAGTCATCAGCGGTATCACCGGGGTCCAGAATCAACTCAGGTTCACAGACAGTTCTCACTTTCGACGAGGATCCGCGATGACGGCACACTTACAAACTCCGGACGCAACTGCAGATGTGTTGCCCGCGGTAGAGATTCGAGTCCATGGCGTTTCCGGAACCTCACCGGAGGATTTGCTGGACCGGCCGTTGGTGCGGCAGGTCGCCGGCGACAAACGAGCCGGCTTTTTTCGCCCCCGGCTACCGAATGAAGCTTTCTCGGTACCGCGGGGTCGCTCCGCCGCGTCCCGGGAACGACAGAGATGGCCGCTACTGGAGGGCTTCGCCTGGGGCGGACTCACCTCCGGCGCTGCGACCCGTGCACTGTGGTTGCTATTGCTTCCCTTTGCTTTGATGAATGTGGCACCCCGGATGATTCCCAGCGGGGGAGCCGGCGGTTGGTCTGCGATAAGTGTGATCGCTACCTGGTTCTGTCGAATGATTTCTCTCGGTCTCACGGTGCTGATCACCATGGGCGCGTGCCTGATCTCAATGGTCGCCTTCGGCGGACAATGCGGCGTTGGATGGCCGACGACGGGGCATTGCCCGATCGGCTTCGAAACCGCCGGACGCTGGTTCGGCCCTGAGTTTGATGTTCAGCGATTGACCGGAGTGACCTTTCTGCCGGTATTGGCGGTGCTGCTGATCTGGGCGATCGCCGGTCGTACGCAAACGAAAAAAGCGAACGACGATCGTCGGGCCGTTCGTGGGTGGCAGCAGGAACGCACACTTGAGGACGGCCAATTCTGGCAACAGCAGATCGGTGAACAACGACTTCGTGCGGTTCACCTGCAGGCTGCTTTCATCACCATGCCGATGGCCTTCGCGGCGGCGGTTCCGACTTCGGCCTGGAGTATGAGTATTCGGGTTCTGGGTGCTCTGGCGCTGCTGTGGTGGGGATGGCTGCTGGCCCGCCGCGAACTTTTCGAACGAGCCGCCGGTGGGATAGCCGTTCACTACCAGCGACTCGGTTGGGTCCCGGTGGTGTTGGCCGTCGCACTGTGCTTGTGGGTGGGGCTGAAGGTACAGCCGGAACTCGGTAGTGTGGCGGACGTTTCGGCCCGACTCGGCGATATGTTGGCCTGGAACTATGCGGTGATCTTCACCCTGCTGGCCGTGCTGTTGATGCTGCTGATCCAGCTCAACCGGCAGCGACGCCGACGCGATGGCCATGGCCCGAAATTCTGGCATCGAAATTTGGCCGTCGACCCGCCACCGGTGGTGGCCGGTACCGCCGCCGCATTGATGGCCGGGCTGGCCTGTCTGCTCGCCTCGTTGTTCACCTCGGGTGTCACTGGTTTGTTGACCGTGTGGTTTTCCCGGGATGCGGGGGTCCCGAGCCTGCATGACATCCAGGTCGGATACGGCGCTATCAAAACGGACGGCCCGGTCCTGGTGGCCAACCAGGTGCAGAGCGGCGGTGTCCACGTCGTCATCTTCACCGCGCTGCTGCTGCTGTCCCTGGTGGTACTGGCCCTGTGCTTCGCCTATCGGCTGGTGTCCTGCGCACGCACCAGCGATGACCAATGTCTGGCCGAGGACTACTGGCAGGGCGTGCGGGAATCGGTCCCGGATGATGCCCGACGTAGAGCCATCTGGCGGAAATATTGGATCGCCCGCCGGACCGATTACGCCATCCCGTTTCTCTGGCTGCTGGTCATCCTCGGTGTCCTGGTGGCTGCCATCGCGCCGGTGGTGGCCTTCGGTGGGCTGCCGTTCAACAGCATTACCAGTACGACCGATATGAACACCGGTGTCGGTATCCCGGCCAGGTGGTGGGCCGCGTTCGGCGCCTGGCTGACCCAGTGGTTGTTGTTGGGCCTGGTCGCGCTCGGCTACTCCGCGTTCCGGGTCAAGGCAACCCGGCGTGGAGTGGGGATCGTCTGGGATGTCACCTGTTTCTGGCCACGGACCAATCATCCGTTTGCCCCACCCTGTTATGCCGAGCGCGCGGTTCCGGACCTGATCCACCGGATGCGCTGGTACGCCGGAACCGAAAACGATCTGAGGGCGCAACCGCGGGCGGAGCGGATCATTCTGTCCGGACACAGCCAGGGCAGTGTGCTGCTGTTCTCGGCGCTGCAACAAAGTGAGGCAACGGAACTCACCCGGGTGGGGTTTGTGACGCATGGTGCGGTGCTCCGGCGGCTGTATGGGCGCTGCTTTCCGGGTTACTTCGGACCGGAGCAATTCCAGGACACCTTCAATAAACTGAGAAACCCGGACGGCGTGATCCGTTGGATCAATCTGTGGCGTAATAGCGATCCGCTCGGCGGTCGGATCCAGTACACCGTTGATCGGGATCGGCGGTTGCCCGGTGTTGACAACCGACTGCAGGACCCGCAATGGCATCCGCGTTCGGGCGACACCGCCTACCCGGTGGCCGGTGGCCACTCAAAGTTTGCCTACGACCCACGGTTTGCCTATCACGGGGGCATTCTGCAAGCCCTGATCAAGCCGGGTACCGATGTTCCCGATGAGGCCGCCGCGTTGGCCCACCTCTGGACGCACGGCGTCGCAGTCGACCCGAAATCGGGTATCGGTTGGCACAACCACCCCGAGAGTATCGATCTGGCAAACAATTTCGAGGATTTGATCCAGGACGAGCTGATCGACCCGGTCACCGCGCTCGGCCCGATCAATCGCTGATCACCAGCTCGCGAGTTGGTGTGTTTTCCCATCGATGATCTCGGTGACCCGGTCGGCGTCGGCGAGGTGGTCGTGGTTGTGGGTGACCATGACGGTGGTCAGATTCCGTTCGGTGGTGAGCCGGCGCAGCAGCGCCAGGATCGCCTGACCGCGTTCGGTGTCCAGGGCGCTGGTGGGTTCGTCGACCAGCAGCAGGGAGGGGTTATTCATCAGGCCGCGGGCGATGGTGACTCGTTGGCGTTGCCCACCGGACAGCTGGTGCGGGCGCCGGTCGGCCTGGGCGGCCAGCCCCACCGCGTCCAGGAGTTCCATCGCAGCGGCTCGGGCCGGCGGCAGCGGCTTCCCAGCGAGGTGGGCGATGACCAGCAGTTGATCAACAGTGGTGAGGGAGGCCAGCAGGTTGGAACTTTGAAAGACGATGCCGATCCTTTCCCTGCGGACTTGGGCGGTCTGCCTGCGGTTGAGCGTGGCCAGGTCATCGCCGTCGAGCAGGACTCGGCCGGAGTCGGGGGTGATGAGAGTGGCGGCGACGGCGAGCAGGCTGGATTTGCCGGACCCGGACGGCCCGACGATGGCCGTGAGGGTGCCTGGTTCGGCGGTGAGACTGACCTGGTCCAGAGCGGTGAGGCGGCGGTCGCCGTCGGGGTAGGTGAGGGTGATGTGGTCAAGGTGCAGGGTCATCGGGCACTTCCTAATGCGGTGAGAGGGTCGACGGTGGTGACTCGGCGCAGCGAAACCGCCGCGCCGGCAAGGCCGAGCACGATCATCACGGCGGCCGGGAACAGCAGGGTGCTGGCGCTCAGTACGAAGGGCACTGCCGAACCGGCCAGGGTGCCAACCCCAGCGGCGATCAGGGTGCCTGCGGTGGTACCGATGACCAGCAGAATCAGGGCTTGGCCGAGGGCGTCTTTGAGCAGGTAGCCGGTGGAAGCGCCAACGGCTTTCAGGATGGCGATCTCGCCACTGCGTTGCACGGTCCACACGGTGAAGAACGCACCGATCACCAGAGCCGAAATGGCGAACAGCAGGACCCGCATCAGTTGCAGGGAACCATTCTCCGAGGTGTAGGAGCCGATCGCGGACAGCGAATCCGAGGGGGTCACCGTCGTGGTGCCCATTTGTCGGTCGGCCTGGGCCAGATCGGCGCCGGTGGTGTGCAGGGCGATGACGTTGGCGGTGTCCGCACTCTGGCCGGTCCCGGGTCGGTCGGTCATCGAAGCCCAGATCAGCGGTGCGTGGGAGAACTCGTCGGATCCGGAGACCGCGGCAACACTCACGGATTTACCGGCCAATTCGAGCTGATCCCCGGCAACGACATCCAACGCCTGAGCGGCTTTGGTGCTCAGGACGACCCGTCCGACCGCCACTTCTGGGGCCAGTGCGGAGCCGTCGGCGACGGCGAAGACAGCAACACCGGCGGTTCGGGCGCCGCTGCTGATCCGGCTCATCGCAATGCTGATCGGATCGGCCCGATCAACACCGGGCACCTTCGCCCACTCGGCTTGGACCTGCGGTGAGAGGGCCGAGTCGGTGAAGGACAGATCCTGGCCCTCCGCAGGGGCGGAGAACACCAGGTGGTCGGCGTCCAGGTCGGTGATGGCGGAGGTGTTTCCCCGACCGAGCCCGGCGGTCAGCCCGGACAGGAGCACCACCAGCAGCGTAATGAGAGTGACGACCGCGCCCATCAGGGCGAACCGTCCTTTGGCGAAACGTAGATCTCGAATGGCGACGAACACGCCGTATTCCTTCCAGGTCGCGAGGCCCGTCAATTCTTCGGGCCACCCCATGTCGCTCTCTG
>JBBSRY010000135.1:0-6257 GCA_038242595.1 Mycobacteriales bacterium | reverse complement strand
CCGGATGCGGTTCGGGGATAGAAGAACCCTTCGAGTTCCGGCATCGGTGGCGACCTTTCTGAACCAGTTGTCGTAAGGGTCCGTACGATATCGAAGAAGATTGTTGGGCGGAACCCCTTGTTGGATTCTCGATCACTGAATATGGTTTGGGACCAAACGAGCCGAGGAGATGAGTGTGCGCGAGTCCGATCGGTCAGCGTTGACACAGACTCAGAAATCACTCGCCGATTCAGGTGTTGATGTGCTGCGGCTGGGCTTTTCGGATCTGATGGGCAGCGAGCGAGGCCGAGATCTGCTGGTACATCGGCTGGCCAGAACCGCCGAGGACGGCGTCGCATTCTGCCGTTCGGTTTTCGGCACCACCCCACAGGGCGATGTGGTTGATATCGAAGGTGGCCTGGGCGCCGGACTTCCGGACATCGTCGCCCATCTCGACCTGAATACCGTGGTCGCCGTGCCGTGGGAGCCCGGTGTGGCCCATTGCATCGCAGATCTGTACGACCCTGATGGTTGTCCATCGGCGCAGAGTCCACGCCAGGTGCTCAAACGCATGATCGGCAAATTTGCCGAACTGAAGCTCACGCCGGTGGTCGGTCCGGAGCTCGAGTTCTACGTTTTGCAGAAGGACACGGCCGCCGCCCAGGGATGGTCCCGCTATGGCGAAGCGACCGGCAATGTTTATGTGGCCGGACTGCGGGGGGACCCGGAGAATGTGCTGCTGCGCTCACTGCGGCAACTCTCGGACTACGGGCTGGATGTGATTGCCGCCAACCACGAATTCTCCAGCGGTCAGTTCGAGATCAATCTATGGCATTCCGATGCGCTGAGCGCGGGGGATCGAGCGTTCCGGTTCAAATCCGCGGTCAAGGAACTGGCCCGTCGGGACGGCAAACTCGCCACGTTCATGGCCAAGCCGTTCAACGACGAGGGCGGATCCGGTTTTCATCTGCACTTCTCGACGCTGGATGAGGACGGAAAGTCCACCTTCGATGAACCGGACGGACAGTACGGGCTGTCCGCAACAGGACTGTCCGCGATTGCCGGTGTGCTCAAACACGCTCCGGCAGTGGCCGCGTTGAACAATCCGACGATCAACTCTTACAAGCGTTTTGGGCCGGACACACTGGCGCCGTGGCTGATCGACTGGGGTCTGGATAATCGCAGCGCGATGGTCCGTATTCCACCGGAGCGCGGTCGGGCATCGCGGTTAGAACTGCGCTTGGGCGACGCGACAGCCAACCCATACCTGGCCATTGCCGGACTTCTGGCAGCGGTCTATCTGGGAATCAGGGACGAGCTTTCGCCGCCGGATCCGTTGCTGGGATACGGATATGACGAAACCAAAGCGTCTCGACTGCCGGCGGACCTCGGGGCGTCACTGAATGCCTTGGAATCCGATACCGAGTTCGGCGAACTACTCGGCAACGAGTTTGTCACCACCTTCCTCACCTACAAACGCAATGAGCTGGAACGGTTCTCACGATTTGTGACGGACTGGGAGTTCCGCGAATACGCCTACCACCTCTGATGGAGAAGACTATGTCGCACGCTGTCGCGCTGGAATCGGTTGATCTGTCAAATCTCGAACCATTTGCCCGCGATGATGCCTGGGGTCAGTTCGACGTGCTGCGCGCCCAGTCCCCGGTGCACTGGAACCCGGAGCCGGCCCCCGGCACCGGCTTTTGGTCGGTCACCCGGCATCAGGACATTATCGCCGTCGACCGGGATCCGCAGACCTTTACCTCCACCGAGTACGTCAATCTGGAGGACGTCGATGACGATCTGAAGGACCTGCGACGGTCCATGCTGGAATCGGATGGTCAGCGACACCGTGCGCTTCGCAAGCTGATGCAGCGAGAGTTCGGTGGTCAAACTTTGCGCAAGTACGAGGACTTTCTCCGCGGTTTGACCAGGGCGACCGTCAATGCGGCCTTGCGTCATCCGGACGCAGAATTCGCCGAGTTCGATTTCGTCGAGCACATCAGTGCCGACTTTCCGGTCCAGGTATTGGCGAAGATGCTCGACGTACCGCAGGATCACACCGGTCACCTCATCAACTGGGGCAATCGGATGATCGGCAACACCGACCCGGACTATGCCGATGTGTTGCTCGAGGATGCTGACAGCGACAAATATCGGCATCTACCGTTTCGCTCGCCCGCTGCGTTGGAGGTGTTCGAATACGGACGCGAACTGGCCAGACAGCGCAAGGGCGGCGCAGGTGAGGACCTGATCAGCAAGTTGATCAACGCGATGCCGGAGGACGGAGAACCCTTGACCGCCACCGAATTCGACAATTACTTCCTGCTGCTCGTGGTGGCGGGCAACGAAACCACCCGCCATACGATCAGCCATGCGATGTTGGCCCTCATCAACTACCCGGACCAACTCGCTCTCCTGCAGAATAAGCCCGAGCTCATCCCCACCGCGGTAGAGGAATTACTGCGTTGGGCTTCCCCGGTCTATCACTTTCGGCGCACCGCCACCCGGGACGTGGAGTTGGGCGGCGTCACCATCAAACAAGGTGACAAGGTGGTGATGTGGTTCGCCTCCGGCAATCGCGATGAGGCGGTGTTTCATGACCCGTACACACTGGATGTGACCCGTAAACCCAACGATCACGTCACCTTCGGCAAATCCGGACCGCACTTCTGTTTGGGTAATAATCTGGCCCGAATGGAGATTCGGCTGATGTTGGAAACCCTCCTACCGAGTATCAAGAAGATCGAGTTGGCCGGCGAGGTGACCTACGTGCGCAGCAACTTTGTGCACGGCATCAAGAAGTTTCCGGTACGGGTCTGGACCTGAGACCCTCGGGTGCGGGCATAGGCTGAGCCGATGACCGGGCGCGAAACCATGGCATTCACCGAGAAGTCTGTCGCTACGCACCTGTTGCATCTGGGTATCGACCTGAAGGCGCAGGCGGCACTGTCCAACCTGTACCGGGCGGCCAACGCGACCCGAAAGCACTTAAGTAGCACGGTCCTCAAAGAGTCCGACCTGACCTGGACGTCGTTTGTGGTGCTCTGGGTGGTCTGGATGCAGGATGCGATCGAGACCCGGCAGGCGGCCGAAGAATCCGCAATTACCAAGGCGACCCTGACCGGGGTGGTGAAAACCCTGGAGGGTCGAGGTCTGGTAGCGCGAGAACGGGACGCCTCCGACCGTCGTCTGGTGCACCTCTCGTTGACCGAAACTGGCCGCACCCTGATGGAAGACCTGTTTCCGCGGTTCAACGCCGAGGAGGTGCGAATCGTCTCCACACTCAGCAAATCCAGGTTGGCGGAGTTGACCAAGGGGTTGAAAGAGAGTGTTGCGCAGTTGGAATCCGGGGCCCACGCTCAGGATTCGGCGGCGGCCACGGCCGTTGTCGACTGAGGGAGGTCGCCGTGCAGGTCGATGAGTTGGATGCCGCTATCGTCAACGTCTTTACCGATGAGCCCAGGGTCGGCGTCATGGAGGCATCGCGGCGGCTCGGGGTGGCCAGGGCAACCGTCCAGGCCCGGCTGGACCGATTGCAGGCCGGCGGCGCCCTGGTGGCGATAGCTCCGCAGTTGGACCCGACGCATTTCGGGTTTCCGGTGATGGCCTTCGCCTCGCTGCAGATCTCGCAAGGCGTTGGCCACCAGGACATCTGCCGAGAACTGGAGGCGATTCCCGAGATCACTGATCTGTTTACGGTTTCTGGTTCCAGTGATCTGATGGCCGCGGTGGTGGCAAGATCCAATTCCGACCTGCAACGCGTGCTGGATCTGATCACCGCTACCGGTACCGTCCTGCGGTCCTCCACGGTGGTGGTGTTACAGACTCATTTTCAGCATCGGGTGCTACCGCTGCTCAAAGCTGCTGCCCAGGAACAGCATTCATGATTCGCGGGTGGTCGTGGTCAGCAGGTCGATAACTTCCTGAGCCCGGGTGGCCGGGTTGACGAAGGCCAGTCGCAGGACTGTGCGACCATGCCATTTGGTCGGTACGCAGAGCATCAGCCCGGCGTCGGACAGACTCTTGGACCAACGGTGATATTGCTCATCCGACCATCCCGGTCGCTGGAACAGGACCACCGAAAGCTCGAGCGGCACCACCATTTCCAACTGGGGGATGCTGTCGATGGCAGCTGCCACCTGGCGAGCAGTGGTCAGGCTTTGCTCCACCGCCGCGGCGTACCGATCGGTGCCGTGGGTGGCCACACCGAACCAGAACGGAAGCCCGCGCGCTCGGCGGGATAACTGAATGGCGAAATCAGTCGGGTTCCAGACTTCGTGGTCGATCGAATCCAGATAGTTCGCAGTTTGGGTATGCGCCGCCCTCGCCGACGCGGTATCGCGGTACAGCAATGCGCAACAGTCGTAGGGGGCAAAGAGCCACTTGTGCGGATCGACGATGAAACTGTCGGCCCGCTCAATTCCGGCGAACTGCGGCCGCGCGCTCGGTGCGGCCAGCGCTGCGCCACCGTACGCACCGTCTACGTGCAGCCAGATTCCGTGCTGGAGGCAGACATCTGCAATCTCTGTCAGGTTATCGATAATTCCCGCGTTCGTGGTGCCGGCCGAGGCCACCACGGCAAAAACGTTGGGCGCGTTGACCAATGCGTGTCGCAGGGCGGCTCCGGTGAGATGCCCGCGATCGTCGGTGTCGATGTCAACGATCTCGACGTCCATCACGCGGGCGGCGGCACGGATCGATGAATGCGCCTCGGCGGTACAGGCCAATTGCCATCCGCCGGTCGGCTTGGAACCTCGCCGGGTCAGTGCCCGATGCCGCGCGGCAGTCAGCGCCGAGAGATTGCCGACGGTGCCACCGGAAACGAAACATCCGCCACCGGTTGACCAGCCCAGCAGCCCGACAATCCATTCCAGGGCCTGATTCTCGGCAAAGATCGCCCCGGCGCCGGCCTCCCAGGTGCCGGCAAAGATGTTGGCGGCGCTTACCACCGAATCGAAGGCAACCGAGGCTTGAGAAGGTGCGGCGGCGATATAGGCCAAGTTCATCGGGTCGTCCTGGCCGCGGGTGGCCGGGGCAAGTACCTCGTCGAAAATACGGAGCGCCTCAGCCCCACCGATACCGGCCGGGGTAATGGTGCGTCCGGCGTCAGCAGCCAATTCGCAGGCATGGCGGGCGGTGGTTTTTGGGTCCGAATGACGGGTCACCCGGTTGGTTGCCCAGGCCAGCGCGGCGGCGGCGACAACGGACTCGTCACCCCATACCGACGGGTTCTGTTCGGGAAACTCTGGCGAGGCGTCGCTCGACATTGACGAGTGCATTCCCAAGGCTGACATTGCAGGGACAACCAGCACAATAGATTCTGGTTCTACTGCGCATTGTGTGCAGTAGTTGTATCGGGCCAGCCGCAGGATAGGACAGTCTGTCCAGTGCGGAACGTGAACTAGTTCTTGGCGTTACGGGACCAGACGAAGCAGTAGATTCCAAAAGCCAAAATACCCAGGGCAATCACGGTCAACATGATCGGCCCGTATGGCTGATCCTTCAAAGTCTTCAGCGCTTCGTCCATGCCGCCGGCTTTCTCCGGGTCGTAGGAGAGCGCGGCCCAGCCGAAAAGGCCACCGATCAGGATCAGAATGACGCCCTTGGCGCTGAATCCGAACTGCCCCAGCTTGATGGCGCCCTGTCCGACGCCGCCGGCCAGTTCTTTCGTGAATTTCTTGGACAACCCGCGATAAATCATCCGGCCACCGGCGATAATGACTCCCACAGCAACGACTATGACCAAAATACGGCCGAAGGCAACCGACAGCAGTTTGCTGGTCAGTGTTTCTTCGCTCTTTCCGTCACCGGACGAGCCGCTGATCGCGGTGGTAATGGCGCTGACTCCGAGTGCGGCGTAAATGAAGGCCTTGCCGGCCGACCCCAGCCGCTTGAAAGTTCGCTTGCGGCCCTCTTCTTTGTCCTGATGACCCCAGGCCGCCTCGAATCCCTGCCACACCACGAGCGCGAACAGACCAACGGCAATCACCCACAGCAGGATCCGTCCGAAACCGGTACTGGCCAACTCGGTCAACGCACCCTGTTTGGATGCTTCGCCGCCGCCGGTCCAAGCCAGTTGAACAATCAGCCAGGCAATGAGAACGTGCACAACGCCGTAGGAGATGAGACCAACGGTGACGAGAACTTTGAAGGTAGAACTGTTCTTCGTCTGCTCGCCGGCGCTCTTCGCGCCTCGTGCCGCGTCGCCGGCGGTCGCGCGGATATTGGATTGGTTCACTGTTGCCTCTTTCAAGCTGACGACCCCGGGCTGGGCT
>JBBSRY010000134.1:0-6261 GCA_038242595.1 Mycobacteriales bacterium | reverse complement strand
TTGTTGCTTGTTTCAGTGCTGCCGGATTTGTCGGTGCCGTTGGCGAATATGGTCAGAAGAACGTACGGCCCGGTGGGGCAGCCGTCCTTCGAGTAGATCTGCACACCCCAGCAGGAATCGTCGGCGGGATCGCATTCGTAGCTCTCATCCGCCGCCCAGGTTGCCGCAATGCCGTCGCCGTAATCGCTGAAATCAGCAGGCGCCCCAGCCGGCGCATCCGCCTGCGCCGCGTCACCGGTCACGGTGACTGTACTGGTAGCGGTTTTCGTAGAGGTGGCAGTGGAGGTGATCGTGCTGGTAGCGGTCGTCGTCGCTACTGAACTCACCGTCGTCGTCACGGTGATGGCAATGCCGGTGAGTGCCTGTCCTGGTACCTGCGTCGAACAGGACGCGACGAGCATCAAACCGCTGAGGCCGAACAGCAGCGCACGTTTCATTTTCCGATGTTCCGTTCTTCGGCATATTTCTGGTGCGGGAGTGAGCGCCAGGTGAGCGCGGTCGGCAGCGTAAGCCAGCGGTACCGCAGGCGGTAGGGCAATCGGATAAAAGGGACCATTCAGGTGATTTGATCTCGACCAACTCCGGATGCTGCCGACAGGACGTTCGTGGGGTGGCGGGCTGCGCCCGCGCAAAAAGTTGCAGGAGAAAGTAGAACCGGGAGTCGGGGAAGCCGTTGATGGGACATTCGAGATCGTTGGCCAGGCCCAGTGTCAACACCAGGCAGAAACAGCGTGCCGCGGATATTCGTTCGGTCAACTCTCTGGACTTGGAAAACCATCCGGTGATCAGCTTCTTCTCCAGAGCACCAAACGAGGAAGACCCCGATCGAAGCGTTTCCGCTGATCGGGGTCTTCTCCTTCTGTCTCAACACAGAGTGCGCCTGGAGAGATTCGAACTCCCAACCTTCTGATCCGTAGTCAGATGCTCTATCCGTTGAGCTACAGGCGCATGGTATTCAGTTTGTGGACAACCCTTGACTACTGTTACTGCCTACATCGCCAAGCGCGGAAGCGAGAGGATTTGAACCTCCGGTACCGGTAAAGGCACAACTCATTAGCAGTGAGTCCCATTCGGCCGCTCTGGCACGCTTCCTGGGGCCGTCCGTGAACGGCACCTGGAATAGGTTACCTGCCTACTCGACCGAACAGCAAAACTGCTGGCCAGGGGTATGAGCCCTGGCCTGCCTTGCTGAATTCTGCTCACGACCCTGGCGACGGATCCTCACGCGCCGTCAATAACTTCTCGATCAGCACTCGAAGTCTGCCCAGGATGTCTGCTGTGGGGGCCCCGCCTTCCAGTTGGGCCTGAATGATCACCAGGGCGCCGGCAAGGTCGGCCGTAGCTGTCTTCGTAGTTGCTGAAGCTTCCACTCGGGCCATCTTTTGCTGTAGTGCAAGCATCTCCTCGCCGGATCCGCGAACCAACGCCTCAAGTGTCGTAACCAACCGCTCCAGGATGCGGTATACCGCCTTGGCGGAGAACCCACCCAGTAGCGCCAGCAGCGGCCCGGAGAAGGTGACCTCGATGTGGCTGGCGTTGTCGGCTGTGGCGTTGCCGGCGAAGTTTGACGGCAGCACCCGGTAGGCAAGCGAAAGTCCGGCCAGCATGCCCAGAATGATCAAGGTCGTGTACGTCCCCTCCTGGGTCTGATCAAAGCTGCCCTCCTTGAGCTGACCGTTTAGCGAGAACAATGCATAGAACAACGCGCCGAGCAATGACGCCAGTCCGATGAGCACAGCAGGAGCAGCCACCCAGTGGCTCAATGAGGGTATTTGCAAGACCAGAAATAGGCCGAGTGCGCCGACTGCGAGAATGGATAACGTTCGAGCGTATCGAGTCGGACCAAAGTATCGCCAAATATTCTTTTTGGCTTCGTTAGTGAGGAGCAGAATCGTGCTGGGTGTAGCCGGTGCAATGACAGCGGCAAGCTGTTTGTGCGCATGTGCCAGATCTGCCAATGAGGGTTCAACGAATTCTGCCGCTGATACGGACTGGGTGGCCTTACGCACCTGCTCCAAAGTGTCTAAAGCGCTGTCAGGTAAAGCTTTTCCTCGTTCGGAAGCATATTTGATCATTGCCATGCACTCGTCGCGCAGGGACAGCCTTGGGTTGTAGGTCGACTCCGGGCCGTTCGGTGGCTCCCAGGTTGAAGACCCTTCCCACATGGTCGAGGTGCCGTCAGTCATAGCGAGATCCTCAGAAGGCGAATGCTATTGAGCCGAATGGGTAGAGGTTGAATTCTTCTTTCGGATCCACAGTACGAGTATCGCGATGCCGGCCAGCATGAGTAGACGCCCGATCCAGATCGGTGCGGCATTCTCGGCCGATTCAATACCCAGGATCGCCTGCAGCCCGAACCATAGACTTTCGACAGTACTTCCACGTCTCGTGCTGGAGCTGGCTTCGTAATCAAATGATGCAACTGTTGGTCCAGCGACCAACAACACGAATGCGACGAAACCCATTGCTTTGGACGAACTTGCGGTGGCCATTCTTTCTCCCTTGGTGCTGCGACGGGTGGTGGTAGTGCGAAATGTAGGTCCGGTCATATTGATGGCGCAACCCCCGGTGATTAGCTGCCAGGCAATGTCTGAGGAGGGGGAATTATCGCGGTTTTATCCGCGCACGTGCCACGCCAGATGGACGAAGTCAATACCCCGGTTTTCGGGCTCATGACTCAGCTGCTGGTCACTTACGCTCGGCTCATTGAAAGTGATGGAGGTCGGATTCGACGCCGGGGGTGTGATGCCAGATGTACTGTGCGGTGATGATCGACCCGACCGGCGGGGAAACCTGCGAGGGAGCGCAGTCGAATGGTCCTGATACGCCGATAGACGACCCCCACCAACAAATCAGCGCCAACAAACCAGCGATGGTTCAAGGAACTCCGGCTGATTGCCCGAAGATCAAAGTTCCGGTTGCCAGATCCTGGTCAAGGACGATTGACTACGGCATCTTCGCCGTATTCGCTGTCCAGTGTGTGCTCACTGGGGTTGCGGCGTTCGTCTCTCTTGCCCTTTCCGTGCCTACCCCCCAGGACGGCCATATCTGGGCCGTCGCCATCTCCGTCGTACCGTTGGTGGTCAGCAGTGGGATTCTGTTGGCAACGCATCAGCCGCGGCCGGCCTTGTCGGCGATCGTGGGTGGCGGGGTCTTCGCTGGACAGGTGTGGTCCGCCTCCTCAGGGCTGCCGCAATTCCGGGCGGGTGTCAACCCCGAGGTCAGCTTGGTCTGGTGGGGCTGGCAGCCCACCGTGACACTGTGCATCTTGGTCGGGGCCACATTTTCCGGTCGCCGGTTGGTTGTGCCGATGCTGATCATCGGTGTGAGTTATCTAGGTGTCAGGCTGATGGTCCCCACTGATTGGCGCCACCTCACTACCGAAATAATCGTCTTTGCTCAAGTTGCAGCGGTGGCATCGTTGATTGTTCCGGTGTGGCGGCGGATCGGCGTTGTTGCTGACACGGTTGCCCGACGGGAATCAGCGGCTCGAAAACAACTTGCTCCGATTCGGGCCAGGGAGCAACGGGAGCGGGCGGCAAATCGCGTATTGCACGATGAAATCATTCACACCCTCAGAGCTCTGGCAACACCGGCAACCTTGAGCCGGGCGGACCTGCGTGCCATGGTTGGAAACGCACTGGCCCAGTTGGACAGTGGGCCCACGACTCGCCTGACGGGTCGCGATCTCCAGGCTGAATTGGGCGCGATGATCCAGGAAGTGGATCGGTTGCGTGTCGACTACGAACCGGGTCCCACTGTGGTTGTGCCGCCAGAGGTGTCGCAGGCGATCATCGGTGCGACCGCTGAAGCACTACGGAATGTGGAGCGTCATTCTGGGGCGGTCAGGGCGAGAGTTGAGGTGGCAGGGAGTTCCGAGGCCCTCACTGTCACCATCACAGACACCGGGCGTGGCTTCGCGCCAGGTGCTGTTGGCCCGGATGCATTTGGCCTGCGATGGTCCATCCACCAACAGATGTCAGATGTCGGGGCAGAAGTCCGGGTGGACAGCGGGCACGGTCGCGGAACCGTCATTCGAATCTCGTGGGTGAGGCGAGATCCCCATGAGCGAAGTTCAGCGACCTCGTTGGACGGTCTTGTTGATCTGGCCGGGCTCAGAGTTGCCCTCATCGCCGCGATTGCGCTGCCGCAGACTCTCGGCGGCCTGTTGCAGACTCTTGTTCAAGGGCCGGCGGCTTCAGCTCCGATACTGAGTATGTGTTCGGCTTTTCTCGCCGGTAGCCTGACGCTGTACAGCGTCCGTTTTCGCCTGACGGGACCAGTCACCGGCTGGTATTCGGCCTTGCTGTGTCTGGCCGGACTGGTGGTGACCCTAATGGCAGGTATTGCTCTTGATCCTGCGAACAGATCCGGTCTGGGGTACTTCCCAATGGATCTGGTAGCGCCGCTGCTATTGATCGTCGCACTGATGCGCCCCCGCTGGGAGCTACTGGTCACCGCAGTTCTGGTGGGAGGCATCGCCGCACTGATGGCTTCATATACCGCAGTGGGGATCAGCGGGTACCTCCCAGCAGTATTCCTGTGCCCGGTGTCGGCGCTGCTCATTCTCCTGGTTCGAACATTTGTCGATCACCTGGCACTCGGTACCCAGCTGAGTATGAGCCGCGATCGCGAACTTGAGGATGAGCGGATCAAAGCCGAGGAGTGCCGCCAAGGAAGAGCTGAACAGTTGCAACGGATACTGCCTCTGGTGCGACCATTTTTGGTACGACTGGACATACACGAGCTGGAATTGGTCGACCCCGCGGTCGCTCACACGGCCCAACTGTTGGAGCTTGCGGTTCGAGACCAACTCGCCGTGGGAAAGGATCTGCGTACCCAGACCCAGCAGCTCATCCTTCGAGCGAGAATGGGTGGGTGCGTGGTGCAGATCAACTCCGCGACATCAGGTCAGCCGGACTGTTGTGCAGACTCTTGTGTCAACTCGATCGGCCGGACGATGGACACTGTCTTGAATGGTTTTCTGACCGAGAAGGTCGGCCTGAAATCCATTGTGATCTCTGTTGGTTCGACTTCGGACGGCAAGCAGTTCGTCAGTGCCCTGATCAGACCGCCCGAAATTCCGTCGACTGTTGTTGAGATCGGTTTCTCCGACGGCGACACCTGGATCACCACCGAGGACTTCGCACTACTCCGCGTCGACGTCCCGCACTTGTTACCACTACCTACCTTTGGACCAAGGGCATGATTGACCCGACGGCACCCCTGGACATCGCGGCCGTCGACGACCATCCATTTGTGCTCGAGGGCATCAGGATGGCCCTGGCCAGGTTGGCTCCCTGGGTGACCATGCGGGTCACCGCCTCAAGTGTGTCGGAGCTGCTGCAGAACGGTAAATTTCATGCTGATGTTGTGCTGATGGACCTGGACCTTGGATCCGAGGCAGTCAAAGCTGACGCCGACCCGGCCGTGAACGTACAACGAATCCGAGACACGGGCGCCCAGGTGGTGTTACTGACAGCAGAGACCAGACCGGTGCCCATTCGTCGATCGATAGCCGCTGGAGCGGTTGGGTTGATGCTCAAAGCAGATCCACCAGAACAATTGATCCACACTCTCCAGCGAGCACGACGCGGAGAGCTTGCCCTGAGCAGCCGATTGGCGCAGACGCTGGTTACCGATCCACTCCTGATCGCTCGATTATCGCCCAGGGAGCATCAGGTGTTCGAGCTGCTGGCGCAAGGCGTCGGTCGAAATGAAATAGGCAAATTACTGGACCCACCCAGCGCAACATCAACGGTCGATACCTACATCAAGAAGGTGGCGGCCCGTTATCGCCAGATCGGCCGGGAAACTTTCAACGCCTATGAGACCTTGCAGCACCTGGTGAGCGATGGGCACCTGGATCTGCCGCGGCGACAGTTGAATTGACACCACCGATCTCAGGGGCTTGGTGCCGACGCGAGGGTCGGGTTTGCATCCGGTGGCAGCTGGGAATTGCCTGATCGCCTTTGCGTCGAACCGGGGAAGCGCCGATATCGCTGCCGTCGTCCTTGCTGATGAATTCGGGTAAATGCCGGCGGACGAGGAATGGACCGAAACAGTTACAAAGAGGACGATACCCGGGTGATCACTGCAACTTCGGAGCGGCTGGGCAACACTTCGGCTGTCTGACGTAGTTCCTGTTTCGACCCGCGGCGCCGGTTTGTTGAGAGAGCGGTCAGCAAGTTGCTCGGGGGCCAGATCTGCAGAGGCGTCGCCGGTTCGTTAAGGTCCGGCTATGGACATCAACGCCATCAC
>JBBSRY010000133.1:0-6264 GCA_038242595.1 Mycobacteriales bacterium | reverse complement strand
TCGGTGGGTTTGACCCGCAGCAGGGTCTGGATCTGCTCCAGTTGGGGGTCGGTGTCGCGATTTTTCACCAGCCAGGGTTCGCGCGATGATTCGGCGCCCCCTCTGGCGTACACGCTGCACCCCTGCTGCGTGGCTTCGATACTGCGAAAGTAGGTTCCGAGCAACCAGATCAGAAGTTCATCAGCGGGAAGTTGGTACCCCAGCGCCATCGCTTCGATTTGCGCCAAGGTGCTTGGCGAATGCTGAAGCAGCATCTGGCGCAACTCGTCAACGGCGTGACGAACCGCTTTGTCGCTCGGCGGGTGCTTCTTCACCGCACGTCGCACCAGATGCGCCAGGGTCTGTCTGGCATCACCCGTTGCCTCGGCAATGGCGCGCCCGATGCTTTCGCCGTCGCCGGTGGCTTCAATAACGGTCAAGCAAGTCACGTCGACTTCTCACCTTCATCGTTGAGGTTCTCTGATGGTGGCGCGTCGACCGGGCGGCCGACGGTTGCAGATGCGGTGGATGGCGGGGTAATCGAACCGCGCAGGCGGGAGGCCGCAACCGACCCGCAATGAATGTCAACCCGGAACCGATCATCGGCCTCCGGGTTGCGGTCGAAGCGGGGCCAGTTACTTGTCGTCACATCAAGACGGAGGCGATGGCCAGCCTTGAACAGATTGCTCAGATGCAGCGGGCCGAGAGTAATCAGAGTGGCGGCGCCACTCTCCCTCTCTGCCAAGAGTTGGGTCCAGGACGCGCATCGCTGGTAGGCCTCGGCGATGTTGAGGGCGAAACCGTTCGGCCACTCACCGCTGCGCGGATACTCATCGATGATCTTGACGGACACATCCGATGCGCGGCTATCAGAGCTCAGCCAGAGGTCGACATATTGTGGGCCGGTGAGGTCGGTGTCTTCCTCGAGCGGCGCCGTACGGAAGGTGGCAACATCGTGCCGGGAGGACAGCCCCAACCCGGAACCGGGTGAATCGAGTGCATCGGCCAGTTCGACCTGATTTTGGCCGCCGCTGGTCAGAAAACCCGGGATGATGTCGGGGTTTCGAATGGAGCTACCGATGGTCGGTACGGGGGCTTGGAGATTGATGCGGATCTGATAGCAACCATCTTCGACCGTGGGCTCCGCGGTGAGCCGGCCGTCAGGCGTGGTGAACCATTCGGCATCAACGCTGCCCTGCGGCGGCCAACACTCTGACTCCAGCCAGCTGCCGCCGTGCTGCAGCCGCCTGTTCGAGTCTCGGGTGCCGGACCCGCCCCCCATCCGGAAATAGGTCACGCGCGGGGTACGTGCGACCTCGGAGGTGCCCGGCCCGCGCAGGTGCGCGTCGAACCACCGCAGTTGAACCTCGTCCATGTTGATAGATGACGAGGCGCCGAACGCCGTCTGCCCGACCGCGTCAGGTGAGCCGTACGGGTCCGCGTGCAACCAGGTGCCGACCAACACCCGGGTGTCGGACTCGTGGTGGGAGAACAGTTCCAGCTTCCGGAATGTCGCCCACTGGTGGTGGCCATACCAACTGGTGATCATCAGGATCGGAATATCCGGATAGTCCTTGATGTGCGGCTCGAGATTCATCTGAGGGTTGTCCCACTCGCCACCTCCCTGGACCGTGTCCTGCGCGAACAGGAGCCAGTCCTCATAGGCGGGCAGCGCCGATACCGGCGAATCCCCGCGGCGCCACGGCGCTCGCCGAAACCAGTCCGGCGCATGATCGCGGGCGTGCTCCAATGCCGCCCTGACGACCGGATCGGCCTTGGCCTGCGGGCTGGACAGCGCCATCCGCAGCGCGTACGTGCCCAACTGCCCCAGTACGAATGCGCCCTCCTCGCGCACGGTGTGCTTGAAGTAGTTCAGGCCGGCGTCCATGATGATCTGGCAGCGCAGCGCCGGGTGCCCGGTGATGGCGAGGGACTGCTGGTTCGAACCGGTGTAGGACATACCGGTGGTGCCTACCGTTTGGTCGGACCACTCCTGCCGACAAATCCAATCCAGCAGGTCGTGCCCGTCCTCACCCTCGTGTGGTTTGGCAAGGTAGTGCTGAAACATTCCCTGCGAATCGCCGCGGCCCCGGGTGTCCTGAGCCACGAAGTTGTAGCCGCGGGCAGCGAAGAAGTAGGCCAGCGCCTGCGTCTCCGGCGATCTACGCCCATAGGGAGTTCGCTCCACAATCGTCGGTCTAACTATTTGTCCGGGTAATTGTCTGCCGCCGGAAACGTCGCCCGATTGGGGGACGTAGGCGTCGGTGGCCAAGGTGATGCCATCTCCGCATCGCACCTGTGTTGTCAGTCGGGCGATGTTTCCATGTAGCAACCAGCTAGTTTCGATCACGCCAAATCTTTCGGTGGTGAGAAAAAGGGGTGGAGTTCATCGGATCGAGGATTCGACGGGCGGCAACTCCATGGGAGGTGACGGCTCTGCGATCTCGGTCGTCGGTATTTCGCCGCCGCGCCGATAACCCTTCATCCGGGGATCCGTGTAATCCCGGAGCGCATCGCCGAGCATGTTGACAGCCAGGACCACCAGGAAGATTGCCAGTCCTGGGAGTGTCGCCAACCACCACGCCGTGGACAAATGAGATCTGCCGTCGGCGAGCATGGCGCCCCAGGTTGCTGTCGAGGCATTGCCGCCAAGACCGAGGAACGAGAGCGAGGCCTCGGTCACGATGACGATGCCGAGCTCCAGCGTGGAGACGACGAGGATCGGGCCGTAAATGTTTGGCAGGATGTGCTTGATCATGATCGCCGGTTTGGACACTCCGAGCATGCGCGCGGACATGATGAACTCGCGCTCTCGCAGTGACAGTGTCTCGCCTCGCACAAGCCGCACATACACGACCCATTCACTGACGATCAGGGCAATGATGATGTTGCGGGTACCCGGGCCGAGGATGGCAATGATCGTGATGGCCAGTAGCAGGAACGGGAAGGCCAGGAACGCATCGACGAAGCGCATCAGCACCGCGTCCAGCTTGCCGCCGAAGTACCCACTGACCAGCCCGATGCCCACTCCGATGACCAACGAGATCGAAACCGCCGTAAAGGCTACGACCAGCGACGCCCTGGTGCCGACGATGAGGCGGGACAGGATGTCCCGTCCGAGGCTGTCGGTCCCGAAAATGTGGTCACCGCTAAATGGTGGAAGGAGCCGTGCCGCCAGGTCCTGTCGATCCGGATCCAACGGCGCGAGAAAGGGGGCAAGAAGCGCGATAAGCACGACGAGCAGACAGAAGATTGCCGCAATCCCGCCGGCACTGCCCAATCGAGTCCAGGTGGTGATTAGACGCTTCATCAAGGACTTCACACCCCACTCCTCGTGCCTACGCGGATACGCGGATCCAGCACCCCGTGGACCAGGTCGGTAACGAGGTTGACCAGTACGAACAGCACCGCCATCACGAGCACCCCACCCTCGATCAACGGGTAGTCCCGCGCTGAAATTGCGGTGACGATCAGGCGTCCCAGCCCTGGCCAGGAGAACACCACTTCGATGACAATCGCGCCGCCCAGCAGGGATCCGATCTTGATGCCCACCATGATGACGGTGGGGGGAAAAGCGTTGCGGAGCATGTGTCTGACCACAGTCGCCTGGCTCAGGCCACGAGCCCGCAGTGCCTCGATGAACTCTTGATTCTTGATGTCAATAAGGCTGGATCGCAACACCCGCGCCAGGGTCGCGGCTATTGCCATCCCGAGGGTGACTGCCGGCAGTACCAGATGCAGCAGGGCAGACCACAGCCCTTCCCAGTTGCCGGTCAACAAAGCGTCCAGCGTATTAAGACCGGTGATGTTGTCAATGCTGATTCCGGTGCCAACTCTGCCCTCGACCGGCAGTACACCCAGATACACCGACATGATCAAGATCAACACGATGCCCAACCAGAAACTTGGCATCGAAATACCGAACAGGGCGAAGAAGCTACCGGCCCGGTCGTAGATGCTGTTCTGCTTGAGCGCCGAAATAATTGCCACCGGCAGCCCGATAGCAATGCTCACGATCAGGGACGCAATGGTGAGCTCGAGGGTGGCCATCAGGGCAGGGCCGATAAGAGATGTCACCGGTTGCTGCTGGAAGATGGACACTCCCAGATCACCACGCACCGCATTTCCGATGAAGTTCAGATATTGCTGCCAGATGGGGTCATCGAGCCCCAACTTCAATCGCAGCGCCGCGCGCTGCGCCGCATCTACGTTCTGCTCCCCGTACACGTTGCTGACCGGGTCACCCGGTGCGAAATGCAGCAGGGCAAAGACAATCAGCGACACGATGAGCGTGACCACAATCGTGTGGAACAACCGAACAGCGATGAGCCGGACCATCGCAACTCCTCTCGTTATCAGTGCCTGGCCCACCCTGTTCGATGTCGGGTATTAGCCCGCGATCGTGGTGTCCTGGAGCTGGAACAAACCGATCGGCGATGGTTCCCAACCCGATACGTTCGTCGAAACTCCATAGATCTCGTTGGGCGTGATGATCGGCGCCCACGGTACGTCGGTAATCAACAGGTCCGCGATCGGCTTGAACAGCTCCCCACGTTTTGCCGGGTCAACGATCGCCTGCTCGGTTTCGATCAACTTGTCCATCTCCGGGCTGGAGTAGTTGGTGTACTTGCTGGTGTCAGAACGTCCGCTCCAGAAGTGCCGGATCAGGACTGCATCCAAATCGCCTTCGGCTACTCCCCAGGAACCCACGTACGCCTGGGTGGTGCCGCCTTCCTTCGCCGCTGAGAACGCGCTGTCTTCCACGATCCGCACGGTGACGTTCTTGAGGCCGGCCGCCTCCAGCTGTCCATAAACAGCCTGGGCCAGCGTGGCATCGGACTGACCGACATCGATGACGACGGGGGTGGTGATGCCTTCCAGCACCTTGCGAGCCGCGTCGGGGTCGAAAGCGAACCCATCAATGTCCTTCTGGTAGCCCAGCATCGCCGGGTACCCGACCTGGTTGAGCGCGACACCTTCACCGGCGTAAAGATTCTCGACGATGCTCTCGCGATCAATCGCATCTGACATGGCGCGGCGGACAGCGGGGTCGTCGAACGGTGCTTGGTCAACGTTCATCGCCAGGAAGAAGATCCGGGTACCGGTGACGGTCTCGCTCTTGACGTTGCCGGTCAGGGTCGCAGACAGATCCGGCGGTATTTGATTGGCAATGTGAATCGAGCCGGATTTCAATGCGGCGATGCGAGAGGAAACCTCTGGAATTGTTTGGAAGACAACGCCGTCCAACTTGGGCTTGCCTCCCCAGTAATCGTCATTGCGGGTGAGGTAAACCTGGTCTCCGACACGCTTGTCGAATTTGAAGGGACCGGTGCCGATGGGCGCCTTGTTGAAGGCGTCGTCACCAACCTCCTCCATATTCTTCTGCGGCACCATCTGCATGTAGGCGAGGATGGTGAGCAATCCGGGAGAAGCGCCCTTGGTCTTGATCGTGAGCGTGTCGGCATCGGTAGCTTCAACACTGTCCACAATCGAGCTCAACTGTGAGAAGTAGGAGAGCTGGAGTTCCGGGTCGAGCACCCGGTCGACGTTGTACTTGGCAATCTCGGCGTTGAAAGGCTCGCCGTTGGTGAAGGAGACGCCCGGATGCAGCTTGAAGATCCAGGTGTTGTCGTCGGGATTGGTCCACGAGTCTGCTAGCCTGGCAACCGGTTTCAGGTCGTTGCCCTGCAGGACCAGGGTGTCGAAGATCAGGTTGCGGACGGCAATGGTTTCCCGCCCACCGGTTGGCGCCAGACCCGGGTCCAGGTTGAGGATCTGGTCCGAGACGCCAACGACCAGTTGGCCACCCTCACCGCCCGCCGGTGCTGCGGCGCTGCCATTGGTACCACCCGCGCTCGTCGGGTCGGCAGCTTTGTTACCGCCGCCGCAACCAGCGAGTACGAGCGCCAGGACCGCGGCCGCAGCTGTAGCGACTGTGGCGCTGCGGCGTGCTCCAATCCTTGAATTCTTGCGCATGGAACGAACCATGATTTTTTTACTTCCTCTCATCGGATGCGGGTACGACGTGCAGGATCAGGAATGGGGGTCGCAGCAATGAGCTGCTGTGTGTAGGGGTCGGTGGGATGATGAATGACTTGTTCCGTCAGCCCGGTCTCGACGATCTTGCCCTTGTTCATCACGGCGATGTGATCGCAGAAGCTCTCCACCACGGCAAGGTTGTGACCGATGAAGAGGTAGGTGAGACCGAACTCCTTCTGCAGGTCCTGCAGCAGGATCAATATCTGGGCTTGGATGGACACGTCGAGCGCGGACACCGGTTCGTCG
>JBBSRY010000132.1:0-6274 GCA_038242595.1 Mycobacteriales bacterium | reverse complement strand
GGGCAACCTGGTGCTGGTCTCCAGGCTCCGTGCCGACGGGGTCGATCCGGCCGCGGTGCGCCTGGCCCTGCTGGCCGGGCACTACCGCACCGACCGCTCCTGGGACGACGGGCTGCTCCGGCAGGCGCAGGAACGGCTCCAGGCCTGGCGTACGGGGGCAGCGCAGCCGTCCGGACCGCCCCCACCAGCGACGAAACGGATCCTGCCGCCGATGTGGCAGTGCAGCAGCGGTCGGTGTTGGTCGAGCAGGGCGTCATCGAGCTGGAAACGGTCACCATTCCGGCGCCGGGGCCCCGTCGAGTCCAGGTCAAGATTTCCGCGGTCGGCATCTGCGGTTCCGATGTGCATTATTACGAGCACGGCCGCATTGGCGATTACATCGTCGATCAACCGCTGGTGCTGGGTCATGAGGCGTCCGGTGTCATCACCGCGGTTGGCGACACTGTCACCACACTTCAGGTCGGTGACAGGGTCGCGCTGGAACCACAGGAAACATGCGGCCAGTGTGAGCAGTGCCAGAAGGGGAGATACAACCTGTGCCCCGATGTCATCTTTTTTGCGACCCCGCCGGTAGACGGCGCTTTTGCCGAATACGTTGTGCTGGAAGCCATTCGGGCGCACCCGGTGCCAGATTCACTCAGCGATGAGGCAGCGGCGCTGATCGAGCCGCTGGCGGTGGCTGTCTGGGCTGCGCAGAAGGCCGGCATCGAACCGGGAGATCGGGTCCTCGTGACCGGGGCCGGGCCGATCGGTCTGCTCTGCGTGCAGGTCGCCAGGGCCCGCGGCGCCGCAGTGGTGGTGGCCTCGGACACCAACGATGCCCGTCTGGAGAAGGCCTTCGAACTCGGCGCAACCAGGGTGACCAACCCGATGAAGGCAGGCGATGTCGGAACCGCCTGGCAGGACGAGGACTACACCGTCATCCTGGAGTGCTCCGGTGCGTCGCCGGCAATTCGCGGCGCGTTCACCAAGGCCGCGCCGGCCGCACGCATCGTGTTGGTGGGGATGGGAGCGGACGAACTGATGCTCCCGCTGGGCCTGATCCAGGGGAAGGAGCTGGTAGTGACCGGCACCTTCCGATACGCCAATGTGTATCCGGCGGCGATTGCGCTGGCTGCAACCGGCGCGGTCCAACTGGACGAACTCGTCACCGGCCACTTCGGGCTGGACGAGGTCGAACTGGCACTGACCAGCGCCAAGCGTGACCCGCTGGCACTCAAGGCGATTGTGCACCCCGGCAAGACCGGGCTCCAGAGCTGATCGGGCCAGCCAAGGCTCCACAGCTGATCCGGCAAAACAGGACTGATCGGCCATGACCGGGCGTGCAGAGCAGTTCGAGTACCTGCAAATCAGCCCAGCTGAAGCACGGATAACCCACTATGGACGCCCGGCCACGGTATTGCGGGGTAACGCCGCTCGCGCGTTCTTGGTAGATGTCGAACGCGATGATCCGCAGGAACTGATGGCGCGGGTGACTGGAAACTACAAGCGAGGCAACGAAAGGACGGCCAAGAACCATCCCCGGAACCAGGCCCGCTGATCCCGGCGTGCAGCTGCTGCAGCCACCTGGTTAACCGGCAACGGTGAAAGCCTGCAAGGATCAGTCGGTGAGCACTGACGCCGGTGCCCCAGTGGGCGCCCCAGAACTGATGCGGGGAGCCTTTGCTCCCGAAATCAGAACACTGATCGATATCCTGCGTTCTTCTGCTGTTCACCATCCGGATGCGATCGCGTTGGACGACGGCACGAGACGGTTGAGCTATCGAGAACTGTTGGTAGAGATAGAATCTGCAGCCGCGACCCTGAACGCGAACGGCATTGGCCGCGGCGATCGGGTCGGCATCCGGATCCCATCCGGAACCATTGACCTATACACCTGGATTCTCGGCAGCATGTTGGCCGGGTCTGCTTATGTACCAGTGGATTTTGAGGATCCGGCCGAGCGGGCGGCGCTGGTATTCGGGGAGGCGCAGGTAGCGGCGATAGTCTCAGACGGCGGGCACCTCACCCTCACCGCTCCCGGCGCAGAGCCGAAAACCCAATCGCAGGTACCGGATTCAGCCGACGACGCCTGGATCATTTTCACCTCTGGATCTACCGGCAAGCCCAAGGGAGTGGCTGTTACTCATCGCAGCGCCGCCGCGTTCGTCGATGCCGAGGCGCGAATGTTCCTGCAGGGCAACGGGATCGAGCCGCTGGGACCGGAGGATCGGGTAATGGCCGGACTTTCGGTGGCATTCGATGCCTCCTGCGAGGAAATGTGGTTGGCCTGGCGCCACGGCGCCGCGCTGGTGCCGGCGCCACGCTCGCTGGTGCGCACCGGTATCGATCTTGGACCCTGGCTCATCGCCCAGGAAATCACCGTGGTTTCGACTGTTCCCACCCTGGCCGCCCTCTGGCCGGTGCACGCGCTGGACGCCGTCCGGCTGCTGATCTTTGGGGGTGAGGCCTGCCCGCCCGAACTTGCCGAACGGCTGGTGGATCCCGATCGCGAGGTCTGGAACACCTATGGTCCGACAGAGGCGACGGTGGTGGCCTGCGGCGCCGAGCTGACCGGCCACGCCCCCATCCGTATTGGGCTACCGTTGGACGGTTGGGACCTGGCAGTTGTCGATGGCTTCTCGCTGCCGGTCCCGGAGGGCGAGTCCGGCGAACTCATCATCGGTGGGGTCGGGTTGGCCCGCTATTTGGACCCGGTCAAGGATGCCGAAAAGTTTGCCCCCATGCCTACTTTGGGCTGGCCACGCGCTTACCGCAGTGGCGACATGGTCCGTCGCGAATCGGCCGGTCTGGTGTTCTTGGGACGGATTGATGAGCAGATCAAATTGGGCGGCCGACGGATCGAACTCGGCGAGGTGGACGCCGCCATGCAGTCCCTGCCCGGGGTGGCCGGAGCTGCCGCCGCTGTCCGGACAACAGCTGCCGGAAACCAGATCCTGGTCGGCTACATCGTGGTGGAAACACCGGACTTCCAAACGTCGCGAGCAACGGAGGCACTGCGCCAGCTGCTCCCCGGCACCATGGTGCCGATGTTGGTCAGAGTCGATACGCTGCCGACCCGAACCTCCGGCAAAGTGGACCGTGACGCCCTTCCCTGGCCGTTGCCGCAGGCGATGGGGGAGCCGGATACCGCCGATAATTTGCACGGAACCGCCGCCTGGATCGCGCAGCAGTGGCGCAATATCCTGGGCGCCGCCGTCTCCGGGGGCAATGACGATTTCTTCGCCCATGGCGGCGGGAGTCTGACCGCGGCCCAGCTGGTTTCGATCCTGCGGTCCAAGTTCCCGGAGGTGACTGTCGCCGACATCTACGCCAACCCAAAACTGGCAACACTGGCGGAAGTATTGGACGACATGGTGCCGGCCGCGGCAACGACGATTCGGGAGGTAACTCCCGTGCCCTTGACGGCGCAACTTATCCAAACCATCGTGACGGTGCTGCTGGCAACCCTGACCGGCATGCGCTGGCTGACCTGGCTGCTGATCGGCAACAACATCCTCGGCTGGTTCGGCGATTTTGCGTGGGCGCCAACGGTGTCCTGGTGGTGGGTGCTGCTCTCAGTGGTGATTTTCATCAGTCCACCGGGGCGGATGGCGGTCACTGTCGCTGGCGCGAGACTGTTGATGCCCGGTCTGAAACCCGGAAGCTATCCCCGAGGGGGTTCGGTTCATCTACGGATCTGGACGGCCGACCGGCTGGCCGAGGCAATGGGCGCGACCAGCCTGGCCGGTGCACCGTGGATCGCTTACTACGCCAGAGGTCTCGGGGTGCGGATCGGATCGGATACTGACCTGCACTCGCTACCGCCGATCACCGGGATGCTCACCTTGGGCAAGGGGTCCTCGATCGACAGTGAAGTGGACCTGACCGGTCAATGGCTTGACGGCGACGTTCTCCATGTCGGCCGGATCAGGGTCGGCGCCGGCGCGACCGTCGGCTCCAGGAGCATTCTCGGGCCGGGAGCGACGATTGGCGAGAACGCCAAAATTGCTGCCGGATCCGCTGCCTCGGGGGCCATACCGGATAACGAGTACTGGGCCGGTTCCCCGGCGGTGCGGCTGGGAAAGACCCGCCACAATTGGCCGGCCGAGCGACCGCCACGCGGCGGTGTCTGGGTGTTGGCCTACGGTTTCGGCGCTGTTATTTTGGCGGCGCTGCCGCTGATTGCCGCGATCCCGGCGATGGCGATACTGGGCTACTTTCTGACTGACGCCGCCACTCTGGGTCAGGCGTTTGCCGCAACCGTGCTGGCCGTCCCACTGGTCACCATTGCGGCCCTGGCCGTTTTCATCGTGCTGACAGCGATCAGTGTGCGGCTGCTCAGCATCGGCCTGGTGCCGGGATATCACCCGGTGCGTGGCCGGATCGGGTGGCAGGTCTGGTCCACCGAGAAACTGATGGATTCGGCCCGTACCATCGCATTTCCGTTGTACGCCAGTCTGTTGACGCCGATCTGGCTGCGGGTGCTTGGCGCCAAGGTGGGGAGCAATGTCGAGGCGTCAACGGTGGTAATGCTGCCGAAGATGACCACGGTCGGAAGCGGGGCATTCCTGGCTGATGACACCATGGTCGGCTCCTATGAACTCGGTGGTGGGTGGCTGCGGATCGAACGGTCCAAGGTGGGCAAGCGAGCCTTCCTGGGTAACTCGGGCATGACAGCGCCCGGTCGACGGGTGCCCAAGAACGGTCTGGTGGCGGTGCTCTCGGCGGCGCCGCACAAGGCAAAGGCCGGCACGTCCTGGCTGGGTAGCCCACCGGTGCAATTGCGTCGTAACACCTCGATCGGCAACGATGCACGAACGTATTCGCCGCCGCTAAAACTGAAGGTTGCCAGGGCGCTGGTGGAGACCTGCCGATTGATCCCGGCGATGGTGACGGTCGCTGTCGGCCTTGGCATTTTGCTCAGCCTGGAGTGGCTGATCGGATCGGGTGGGGTGGCGCTGGCCGGGGTGCTCTCCGGACTGCTGATGGCGGTCGGCGGGGTGGCCGCCGGGCTGATTGCCGTCATTGCCAAATGGGTGCTGGTCGGCAAATTTACCGTCGTGGAGCACCCTCTCTGGAGTTCCTTCGTCTGGCGTAATGAGTTGGCTGACACCTTTGTCGAGACGGTGGCGGTGCCGTGGCTGGCCGGCCCGGCAACCGGCACCCCGATCCTGAATTGGTGGTTACGTGCGTTGGGTGCCAAGATCGGGCGTGGTGCCTGGCTCGAGACGTATTGGTTGCCCGAAGCCGATCTGGTCAATGTCGGACCGGGAGCGACCGTCAACCGTGGCTGCGTACTACAGACCCACCTGTTTCACGATCGGATCATGAGTATGGACACCGTTACGCTTGCCGCCGGCGCCACCCTCGGGCCTCATGGCGTGATCCTGCCGGCGGCCACCATCGGTGAGAATGCGACGGTTGGCCCGGCCTCGTTGGTCATGCGCGGCGAAACGGTACCGGCAAATAGTCGCTGGATCGGTAATCCGATCGCGTCCTGGACAGTACCGAAGAAAGCCAAGAAACCCACAAAGATCCGCCCCAGCTCGTTGCTGTTGAAACCGTGAGGAATTCCTCCGCCAGCGGCCTTCCAGGTGCAACAACATTTGGTGATGAGTATGTGCCGCAACACGGCAACGGCGGTTATTACATCACCCGCTATGACCTCACGCTGAGCTATCGCATGTCGAGTAATCGCCTGGTCGGACGCGCCGAAATCTCGGCGGTTTCGCAGATGGCGTTGTCCAGGTTCAGTTTGGATCTGGCCGGGCTCAGAGTCAGCAAGGTGAGTGTCAACGGGTACCCGGCGACGAAGTTCACCCAACCCGGACGCAAATTGCATATCTGGCCGTCGGCAACGATTCCGGTTGGTTCGGCAATGCTGATCCTCATTCAGTACAGCGGAAGTCCGGCCCCGGTAGGAGGTCGATGGGGACAGCTCGGCTGGGAAGAACTCGCCGACGGTGTGATCGTTGCCAGTCAACCAACCGGCGCATCGACCTGGTTCCCCTGCAACGATCACCCGCGGAACAAGGCCAGCTATCGGATCTCTATTACCTCCGATTCGCCCTATTACGTGTTGGCCAACGGTGCATTGCTCGAAAAGCGTAAGGCTGCAAGCCAAACCACCTGGGTCTACGACCAACCGGAGCCGATGGCCACCTATCTGGCCACAGTTCAGATTGGCCAGTACGACACGATCGACCTTGCTACCAAACGGGTGCCGATGGTAGCTCGGGCCCCCAGCCGTCTCAAGGCGGCGGTCAAGGCTGATTTCGGTCGGCAACAGGAG
>JBBSRY010000131.1:0-6302 GCA_038242595.1 Mycobacteriales bacterium | reverse complement strand
GATACCCTTCTCCCGCCAGATGAGACAAAACACACCACATCCAGTCCCGCCTAACGCACATCCGCTCTGACCGGGGGCGTGGCCCCGCCGCCCATTCGGCCCGCGGCGCACCCACCCCACTGGGTCAGCCGCCGCCGGATGTCTCGGCGGAGTCAGTGCCGTTAGCTGAAGCCGAGGTCGGGGCTGCCGACGGCCCAGCCAGTTCCAGGTAATTCTGCACCGCCTGGTTCAGCCGATCCTGCGCTGCGCCGATCTGGGCGAAGCTGCCCTCCGACTTGGCGTCTTCGAGATCGGCCAACGCCTGATCCACCTGAGTCAGCGCCTGCGCCGCGTCATCAGACAGCGGTGGCAGCGTGGCGTCCGGGACACTGGCCCCGTCGGTATTGAGCGGATCCGTGGCGGTGGCGTCGGGAGCCACCGTCGCATCAGGATTGGACGTATCCGGAGCCACCGTCACCGGGGCGCTCTTGGCGGCGTTCTCCAACGCTTCCTCGACGCTGCCACCAACCCCGACCCGAGAGCCGAACCAGACAAGGACGAGGGTCAACTGCGGATACGAGCGGCCGCCACTCTCGGTTTGGACATACACCGGTTCCACGTAGAGCAATCCGCCTTCCAATGGAAGCGTCAGCAGGTTGCCGTAAACCACCTTGGCAGACCCGAGCAACGTGACCTGGTTGGCCACCTCCTTGTTGTTGCGGAATACCTGCTGTACCTGAGCCGGACCGAATGTCTGGGTGTCGGTCGGGAATCTCAGCACGGTGATCTGCCCGTATGCGTCCGGGTCGGAGTTCGCCGAGATATAAGCGCCCATGAAATCTCGCTCGTATCCGGTGAGTGCACTGGTCAACTCGAAGCGTGCTTCAGTCTCGCTCGGCAGCTTGATCTGGAGGTAGTACGGCGGCTGCGCGGCCGAGGAACCAGCCGAGTTGATCGCCGTCGGGTCGTTCGGTACCTGCCAGAAGCCGGAGTTCTGGTAGAACTCCTCTGCCTTGCTGACCTGGTATTTGGCGATCAGCGATCGCTGCACTTCGAACAGGTCCTGGGGGTAGCGAAAGTGCGCCTTGAGGTCATCGCTGATCTGGCTGGCCGGGGTGATCAGACCCGGGAAAACGCCCTCCCAGGCCTTGAGAACCGGGTCGGTGTCATCGACGCCGTACAAAGTGACGGTGCCGTCATAGGCATCAACTGTCGCCTTCACCGAGTTGCGGATGTAGGAGACGGAGGCATTGATCTGGGCTTGGGATGCACCCACCGCCACCTGCGAATTATTGGTTGCCTCGTTGAGGGTGACATTTTGCGCGTAGGGGAAATTTGCGGCCGTGGTGTACCCATCGACGATCCAGACGATCTTGCCGTCAACAACAGCCGGGTAGGGCTTGGTATCGGTGGTCAGGAACGGCGCAACCTCTTCCACCCGAAGCGCGGGGTCGCGGTCATAGATGATCCTGGAGTTTTCATTCAGTTCACTGGAGAACAGGAAGCTGGGCTCGCTGTACTGGGTGGTGAACACCAGCCGTTTGAACAGATTGCCGATCGGTACCCCACCGGTACCGGTGTAGGTGTAGTTCGCGGAGTCGGTGTCGTATTCCCGCGCTCCTTCGCCTTCAGCTCCGACGATGGAGTAGTCCGCCCCCAGCTGCCCGAAGTAAATTCGGGGGTTGTCAACCGGAATGATGCCCTTGGTGGTGACATCGGTGATGGTGTTGCTGAAGTCCGGGTAACCAGATCCGCCGGGGCTGTTGGCCGACTTGACCTTGCTGGCCGGGGCGGCAATGAAGCCGTTTCCGTGGGTGTAGACGAGATGCTCGTTGATCCAGGTCTGCTGATTTTCGGCCAGGCCGGCGATGTTGATTTCGCGGACCGCGACCACATAATCCTCGGTCTGGCCATCAACTGTGTAACGATCAACCGACAGCTGCGGCGCGAAGGTGTAGAAGTTCTTGCGCTGTTCGAGCTGAATGAAAGTGGGCGAGAGCAGATTCGGGTCCAATAGCCGCGCATTCGGAACTGTGGCGTTGTTGTTGAGCAGATCCGCCGGGTTTCCGTTGATCGGCCTGACGTAGTCCTCGTACTTCACCTTGTCATTACCGATGCCGTAGGCGTCCCGGGTAGCGGTGATATTCCGTTCGATGAATTTACTTTCCAAGGTGATCGCGTTTGGGGTTACCCGCACGCTTTGCAGCACCAGGGGCCAGGCGCCTCCGATGAGGATGCCGGACAGGACCAGCAAGGACAGCGCGATGGCCGGCAATTTAACCGACCGAAGGAACGCACCGACGAAGAAGCCGATCGCACAGATGGCGGCAATGATCATCAAGATCAGCTTGGCCGGCAACACCGCGTTGATGTCGGTGTAGGAGGCACCGGTGAAAATTCCACCGCGTTCGCTGAACAGCAGGCTGTACCGGTCGAACCAGTACTGCACGGCCTTGACCAGAACAAACATCCCCACCAGCAACGAGAGCTGCAGGCTGGCCGAAGCGGTGATCTTGCGCCCGGGTCCGGCAGTGCGAATACCGCCGTACAGGTATTGGACGACGAGAACTGCGATAAATGCCATTGCGGTCAGCACGAAAAGCCAACTCAGTACCATCTCGATCATCGGCAGATCGAAGATGTAGAAGCCGACATCATTGCCGAACTCCGGATCGACCTGGCCGAAGGATTGACTGTTGAGCCAGAGCTGAACGACCGTCCAGTTCGCCTGGGCCGAAAGTCCGCACACAATTCCCACCAGCACCGAGATGACGATGGTGATCACGCGGGGGCGGGAGGAAATGATCAACCGATACGGGCCGAGTGGATCGGCCTCATCGGTCGGCACAAAGACCGGCCTCGATTTATAGGCCAACACAATGGAGCCGAAGACGACAGCGGCGGCTCCGATCGCGGCAATCAGGAACAGCACCAAACGACTCACCAGCTGTGTCGTGAAGACCTGGGTGTACCCAACCTCGGAGAACCAGAGGTAGTCGGTGAAGAAGCCGACAAAGTTGAACCACAGAATCACCAGCACTGCAATGCCGGCCAGGGCGATGAGCACCCGTTTCGAGCGCTTCGACATTGTCGGTATAGCTATGGGGGGCCGCTGCACAGGGAACTCCAGACGTCGTTTTGCTTGGTCACCATTTTTCGCAATCCCCACCTAGCGGAAGGTGGCAAAGACGAAAAAGGCGGCTTGCTCAGTGCAGGCTGATCACCAAAATCACACTGATCTCTTCCAGCTAACTGTAGAAGACCGGTGGAGGTTCCAAATTCCGCCCGGTGGGACGAGCTGAGTCCAAAGCGTTACCCGATTTCGGCGATAGATGATCTTCCTCACTTGTTCCCCTTCGGTGCCGCCGGAACAGATGTCAGCCCGACGCGTCGTGGGACCATCAGACAATGACTGACCCGCTCGATCAGGATGTGCCTCCGGTTCCGGCTTTCCTGGAAGACCCGCTGCTCGCCGTTGCGGTAACCGAAGCCGAGGAATTCGTCGGCAGCGCCGGTTGGGACCAGCGACCGCAGTTGTTCGCACTCGTGGCGACAGCCGATCTGTTGGCGGCGCAGCCGGAGATGGCCGCGCAGCTCGATCAGGGCTCCTATTACACACCGATCGCGCAGGATGAACTGCCGGGCGGGGAACTGTCTGATGCACTGGCTCAGATGTCGTGGCCGTCGGCCGTGGTCGGATGCGTCCTGGTCCAGGAGATCGTCGTGCTACCCCCGTCGGCCCAGGATGAGATGCCGACCGATGCCGAAGAAGCAGCTGAACTGGCAGCTCAGCATCCGGAGCGCACCGAAGCCCGCTTGGCAGCCGGGGTGCTCCGTGATGGCGGTGGGGCCTGCTTGATGAGACTGCGGGGAGAGCACGAGGGCACTCCCCTTCGGGGAGCCAATTTAGCGCCGAATCTGATCACCGCACTGGAAATGACTTTCGCCGAGTGACCTGCTGCGCTTTCAGCAGCCGGCGGGTATCTCACCCTTGCTGATCTGATCCAGGGCGGTCATGGCTTCGGTCAAGGTGCCGACCTTGACCAGTTCCAGGCCGTCAGGCACTCGGGTCAGTGCCTCCGGGCAGTTACCGGCCGGCACCAGGAAAACGGTAGCCCCCACGCCCTTTGCGGCAATCATCTTCATCAAGATGCCACCGATCTCGCCGACCTGGCCTTCGGTGTCGATGGTTCCGGTGCCTGCGATGTAATGCCCACTGGTGAGATCGCCCTCGGTGAGCCGATCGATGATGCCCAGGGTAAACATCAGGCCGGCTGACGGACCGCCGATATTGGATGTCTGGAGAGAATTGGAAATCGTGAACGGTGCGACCGGCCGCACCTGCGGTGAGATGCCGAGAAACCCGCGGGTACCGGCTTCGGGATTGGCCCCGAGGGTCACCTTGACATCTTTCTGCTGCGCCATCCCCTCCGCATCGGTGCGCAGTACGGTGACGGTGACCACTTCATCGGGGAGGGTGTCTTCCAGTGTCGCTTGTAAAGCATCAACGCTGGTCACCAGAGTGCCGTTGAGTGCAACGATTTGATCCTGAGGATCAAGGATCTCGTAACTCGGTGAATCCTGCGCAATGGTTCCGGCGTACATCACCTCGGGATATTTCAGGTACGACAACGCGGCGATCTCGGAAAGCGTTTGGGAATCGGAGAAACTTTTGGCGTTCAGTTCCTCTACCTGTTCGGTCGTCTGACCGGGCGGATAGACCTCTTCGCGCGGGACCAACGCAGAGTTGCCGCTTGCCCACAATCCAATCGCGCCGAAAAGAGTCATGCCGTCGGTGACCGAAACCGTGGTCATATTCAAATGGCTGGCGTCGCCAAAATTCTCGTTCACTGAGGGCGGAATATCCTCGCCCTCAAAAGCGAAAATTGACGCGTCGTTGTAGGTTCCCAGGGTGTTGATGGTGACCCCGGGACCGAGGGCGACATACGGGATTTGAATGGTGGAACCCGCCGTGACCAGCCCCGCTGTGAGCACTAAACCGACGATCAGAGTGCGGCCGCGCACGCTCAAGGACTTAAACCAGGACATGAGGCACAAGCCTAAGGTCTCTTGGTGTGGGGTCTGTCCAACGGCATACTGATCGGCGCGAAGACCCCGAAGGGTGAGTACCGTTGACGCCATGACGAACCTCCCTTTCGGTTTCGGCCTTCCGAACGATGATTCCGGTGATGACAACGGCAAGAATGCCGGCGGGTCGGACCCAGCCGCGGGTGCTTTCGACATGTCTCAGCTGGGCGCGATGCTGTCGCAGCTGGGCGCCATGATGTCGTCGGCGACCCCGGCAGCCGGCCCGGTGAACTACGACCTGGCGATGAAGATGGCCGTTCAACAGTTGCCCAAAAATCATCCGGTTTCCTCCGTTGACCTGGCGGCAGTGCGAGACGCGGTGGCGTTGGCCGAGATCTGGTTGGACGGGGCAACATCCTTCCCGGCCGGAGCTCATAAGGTCACAGCCTGGACCCCGAAGGAATGGGTCGAGGCGACAATGCCGACCTGGCAAGAACTTTGCTCCCCCATCGCGGACCGGATGGGCGGTGCCCTGTTGGAGGGCCTGCCGGAAGAAGCCAAAGCACAAGCCGGACAAATGATGGCGATGCTCGGCTCCGTTGGTGGCATGGCCTTCGGCTCACACCTGGGTCAGGCGCTGGCGCAATTGGCCAACGAGGTCCTCACCTCCACCGACATCGGGCTGCCGTTGGGACCAGAAGGCACCGCGGTTTTGCTGCCTCGCGCGCTGGCCGAATTCGGCACCAGCCTTGGTATCGACTCCGATCAGACCCGCTTGTTTATGGCCGCTCGGGAAGCTGCACATCAGCGCTTGTATGCCAGCGTTCCTTGGCTTCGCAAGAAGGTTGTGGGTTTGATCGCCGAATATGCCTCCACGATTACCGTTGACTTCTCCGCTGCCGAAGAAATGGCGGCCTCTTTCAACCCGGCCGATATGTCATCGATCGAGCAAAGTCTGAATCAAGGAATGTTCTCGGCAGTCAGCACACCGGAGCAGGACCGAGTGGTGGGACGACTGGAGACCATCCTTGCCCTGGTCGAGGGGTGGGTGGACACCGTCGTCGGCGAAGCCGTCGGCGACCGGCTGCCTACCGCCTCGGCGTTGAGCGAGACTCTGCGTCGTCGCCGGGCCACCGGCGGACCGGCCGAGCAAACCTTCGCCAGCCTGATCGGAATGGAACTGCGTCCCCGGCGACTGCGGGCGGCCGCGCAACTATGGCGCAGTGTGGGTGAGTCCCGCGGAACAGACGGCAGGGACACGCTGTGGTCGGATCCAGATCTACTGCCCACCAGCG
>JBBSRY010000130.1:0-6360 GCA_038242595.1 Mycobacteriales bacterium | reverse complement strand
CCTCTTATCTCGGCGTACACCGGCGAATCACCGCCGATCCACCAGCACGGGATGTACTGATGGTGTCGTCGCGTGAATACCCTTAGCCTACGGTCGGCAAACTGACCACCGACTTCGAGGTCGGCGAATTCTGGAAACTTGGCGTCGGAGGACGGTGCCAGATTTCCAGAATTGCTGACTATCTCTTCCGGATCTCGCGCTTCTCGCGCACGCGGACATTGATCCGCACCGGGGAACCGTCGAATCCGAATTCTTCGCGCAGCCGACGCTCCAGGAAACGCCGGTACCCGGCCTCCAGGAAACCGCTGGTGAACAGCACAAAGGTGGGCGGCCGGTTGGCGGCCTGGGTGGCAAAAAGCACTCGAGGCTGCCGTCCACCGCGAACGGGCGGCGGGTTGGCGGCGATCACTTCCCCCAGCCAGGAGTTCAGCCGGCCGGTCGGCACGCGCTTATCCCAGGATTCCAGTGCGGTACGCAGCGCCGGGGCAAGGCGATGCACCCGACTGCCGGTCATGGCGGACATATTGATCACCGAGGCCCACGGCACCCGGACAAGATCCCGCTCGAGTTCCTTCTCGATCTGCTCGCGACGATCGGCGTCGACCAAGTCGGCCTTGTTCAAGGCAATGACCACGGCGCGACCGGAGTCGACCACCATCGAGATCACTCGTTGGTCCTGTTCGCTCAGCGGCTCCGAGGAATCCACCAGAACGACTGCGACCTCGGCACTCTCGATCGCAGCCTGGGTCCGCAGCGAAGCGTAATACTCCATACCGCCGGAGAACTTGACCCGCTTACGCAGACCGGCGGTGTCGACAAACCGCCAGATTTCACCGTCGAGTTCGACCAACGAATCAACCGGATCGACGGTGGTGCCGGCAACCGAGTCGACCACCGCGCGCTGCTCACCGGTCAGCTTGTTCAGCAGCGAGGACTTCCCAACATTCGGCTTACCCACCAGGGCAACGCGGCGCGGTCCGCCGACGTCGCCCCAGATCTCTTCCGGAGTTTCCGGCAGCGCGTCGAGGATGACATCGAGCAGATCGCCGGATCCACGGCCGTGCAGGGCCGAGACCGCGAAAGGCTCCCCCAGCCCGAGGTTCCAGAGCTGGGCTGCATCGGCCACGGCTCGCTCGTCGTCAACCTTGTTGGCGACCAGGATGACCGGCTTCTTGGAGCGGCGCAGTACTCGTGCGATGGCCTCGTCGGTTTCGGTCGCACCGACCATGGCATCAACCACGACGAGTACCGCATCGGAAGATTTCATGGCGTACTCGGCCTGCATCGCGACGGCGTGCTGAAGTCCGTCCACCTTCGGTTCCCAGCCACCGGTGTCGACCACTGTGAAACGGCGGCCGCGCCAGAGCGCGTCATAGGAGACGCGATCGCGGGTGACGCCCGGGATGTCCTGCACAACGGCTTCACGGCGGGCAATGATCCGGTTGACCAGGGTGGACTTGCCGACATTCGGCCGGCCAACAATGGCCAGCGTGGGGACGCGGATATTGGCAATGTCCGGATCGCCTTCGGCGAGCTCGCCGCCGTCTTCCCAACCGGAGAAGTCTTGTTCGCTGTCCCAGGTGCCATCTCCGGGGGGCGTATCGCTCACCGCGTCGACCGGGCGTGCATCATCAAATTCAGTCACGGTTATTCCTATCTATGCGGTTCTCGGTCTCCACTGTGACGGCGGCGACCGACCGATGACGCGCCATCCGTTGCCGGCGCGGTAGGGCTCGACCAATTAGCTAATCAGCGTCCGGCGCGTTGCTCGTCGAGCTCGGCAACCAGATTTTTCAGTTTCTCACGGATTTGAGCCGTGGCAGCATTGACAGCAGTTTTACCGGCCCCGGGCGGTACCGTGAACGACTCCCCGATCAGCACATCCACCTTCGGCCGGAACCGCCGCCGGTCGCCGGGCGCACGACGAGTGCCGCGCATCGCCACTGGCACGAGTGCCGCTCCGGACCGAGCGGCCAGCCAGCCGGCGCCATTGAAGACCGACTGAACACCGCCTTCGCCGCGGGTGCCCTCCGGAAAGATTCCGATGGTGCCGCCCGTTTTCAGCTGCGCCAGCGCGTTCATCAGCGGAGCACGATCCGGGATCACCCGATTCAGCCCGTACTGGCCAACGGCGGTCAGCAACCAGCCCATAAAGCCTTTGAACATTTCCGCCTTGACCAGGAAAGATACCCGTCGGGGCAACGCACCGAAGAGCAACGGTCCATCCAATGCGGCCGAGTGATTGGCCACGAAAATCACCGGTCCGGTCGGCGGAATCGCAGCCAACCCCTGAAATTGCAAGCGGAACGCAACAAGTCCGAGGACAATTCCGATCCGGCGTCCACGATCCACTCCACGAGGCTGCGCCTCGGACGGAACCGGATCCAGCGAGCCGCCAAGATGGCGCCACCTCATCGGATTCCCCGTTCTCCCGCCAACACCAGCACCGCTTCGACGCACTGCGCGATATCCAGATCTGTGGAATCCAACACAATCGCGTCCTCGGCGGCCTGCAAGGGCGCATGCATCCGGGTCGAATCGTAGTTGTCCCGATGCGCAATGGCGGCCCGGACGGCGGCCAGATCGGCCTGCGCACTCGCGGTGGCCTTGACTTCGCCATGTCGGCGGCTGGCCCTGATCTCCTCCGATGCGGTGAGGTATATCTTTAGCGGTGCGTCCGGGGTGATGACGGTGCCGATATCTCGGCCCTCCACCACCATTCGACCGGAGTATGCGAGTTTCTGCTGTCTGCTCTTGAGCCAGTCCCGCACAGCCGGGTTTGCCGACACCGGCGATACAGCGGTGGTGACCGCGGTGCTGCGGATGGCCCGTCCGACGTCTTCACCGTTGAGGCGGTGCACCTGTTGGTTCGGGTCCGTCGGCGACTCAAAGTCCAAGTTGGCCAACAGGTTTGCCACCGCGTCGGCATCGTCGGGGTCGATCCCGGCGTTCAGTACGGCCAGCGTGACAATGCGATACATCGCTCCGGTGTCCAGATAACCGGCGCCCAACGCACTGGCGACCTTGCGGGATACGGTGGATTTTCCGGTACCACTGGGGCCGTCGATGGCGATCACGAAGATGCTTTCCTGCTCGGGAACGGACATGCTTGGACGGACGGCGACCGGCGCCGCCAAAACGGGGTGGGGACTACCGGAGAGTCCGGCCGGCTCAGTTGGCGGTGCGTCGGGTTCGATCACTGCCATCCATCACAGTCCGACTGCGCGGTATAGCAGGCCGATCTCCACAGGGTTCAGCTTGCGAATGTTGCCTGGGCGCTGGTGACCCAACTGGACGTCGCCGATCTTGGTCCGGACCAGCCTGGAGACCGGGTGACCGACCTCTTCCAGCATGCGTCGGACGATGTGGTTGCGACCCTCGTGGATCACGATCTCCAGCACCGCGCGGCCGTTGTGCTGATCCACGATTTCGAAATCGTCGACCTTCACCGGGCCGTCTTCGAGTTCAACGCCCTTCTTCAACCGCTTGGCCAGATCGCGCGGGATCGGGCCGGGTACCTCTGCCATATAGGTCTTGGACACGCCGTAGGACGGGTGAGTCAGTCGGTGGGCCAGATCGCCGTCGTTGGTCAGCAGGATCAGCCCTTCGGAATCGGCATCCAACCGTCCGACGTGGAACAACCGCTCCGTCCGGTCCTCGACCAGTTGACCGATGTGCGGGCGTCCCAGGTCATCGGACATGGTGGAGAGCATGCCGGGCAGTTTGTTCAACGCCAGATAGACCTGCTGCTCGCTGAAGCCGACCCGGTTGCCATCGACGTGAATGATGGCGTTGTCCGGGTCCACCCTGATGCCCATCTCACGCACGATCAGACCATCGACCTTGACCCGGCCGGCCCGGATCAGCTCTTCGGCGTGACGCCGGGAAGCGACGCCGGCCTGGGCGAGCACCTTCTGCAAGCGCACGCCTTCGTCCTTGGCGGCACCTTTTTTGGTGTGGGCGAAGTCAGCTTCGTCCCATTCGAACTTCTGTGGTTCTTGTTTGTCAGTCATCGCAATCAATCATCGCTGATCACAGGCAGACAACGGTAATCATTCGTCGTCGTCGAGTGAGTCAATCTCCGGGAGCAGGGGGCCGAGCGCCGGCAGGTCTTCCAATGAGGACAACCCCAAACGCTCGAGGAACATTTCGGTGGTTCGGTACAACAGTCCGCCGGTTTCGGCGTCCGTGCCCGCTTCTGCGGCCAACCCACGGGCGGTCAACGTACGGATGACACCGTCCACATTGACGCCGCGGACGGCTGCAATGCGAGCACGGGTAACTGGTTGACGGTAGGCGATAACCGCCAAAGTCTCCAGTGCAGCGCGTGAAAGTCGGGTTTGCTGCCCGTCGAGCACGAACCGCTCGACGACGTGAGCAAACCGATCACGGGTGTAGAAGCGCCAACCACCGCCGAATTCGCGGAGCTCGATACCGGAGCCGGCCTCGGTGTACTTCATCGCCAGTGCGTTGAGTTCGGTGGTGACTCTGGCCGGCGGATAACCGACCGCGTGCCCGACGGCCGATACCTCGACCGGGCTGTCGACGACCAACAGGATGGCCTCGATGGCATGGGGCAAGTCGTCCTCTTCGACGCGGTCGGCTTCGTCTTCTGCCATCACTCGTATTCCTCGTCGGTTGTCACGCCGGCGTCGCTCTTCTCCTCGCCGGACCATCGAACCATCAACTCGCCGAGGGGTTCTGGCTGATCGAAGAGCACCGCAGCCTCGCGGTACAGGTTCAGCAGACCCAGGAACCGAGCGACAACTTCCATGGTCTGGGTGCAACCGAGGATCAGTTCCGAGAACGTCGCTGCCCCACGCGTGGTGAGAATTTCGCGCATGGCCAGTGTGTGTTCGGCGACCGAGACCGGCGAGGCATGGATATGGTCCAACGACACCATCGGCGGTGGCGGCCTGGGCTTGAACACACCAGAAGCAAGCTCGGCGAAAGTTTGCGCGTCCATCCCGATATTCACCTCCGGCAGTAGCCCCAGGTACCGCGTCTCGAGGGTGACCGCTCGCGGATAACGCCTGAGCGCGGTGGCTTCCAATTCGCGGAATAGCACCGAAACCTGTTGGTAGGCCTTGTAAGCCATCAACCGGGCGAATAACAGATCGCGCGCTTCCAGCAGCGCCAGGTCACCCTCATCCTCGACATCGGCGTCGGGCAAAAGCCGAGCCGCCTTGAGGTCCAGCAGGGTCGCGGCGACCACCAAGAACTCAGTGATATGCCCGAGATCCCAGTCGTTGCCGAGACTTTTCAACTGTCCGATGAATTCGTCGGTGACGGTATGCAGCGCCACTTCGGTGACGTCCATCCGGTGCTGGGAGATCAGCTGCAGCAACAGGTCGAACGGTCCGTCGAAGTTCGAGAGCTTGATGTGGAACGACTTGCTGGTCTGCGCGACAGTCACTGCCGGTAGCCCGGTTTCGGGCAGCACCGCATCCGGCGGCGCCGAGGTCATCTAGAAATCACTTCGCGGGCCAGCTGGAGATAGGCCAACGCGGCCGGCGATGTCGGTGCATAACTGGTGATCGGTTCGCCGGCGACCGTGGTTTCCGGGAACTTCACCGTGCGGGAGATGACCGTGTCGTAGACCTGGTCGCCGAACTGTTCGACCAGGGTGGCCACCACATCCCGAGAGTGCATGGTGCGCCCATCGAACATGGTGACCAGGATGCCGTCAATGGTCAGATCGGGGTTGATTCGGTCCTGCACCTTGGAGATGGTGTCGATCAGCAAGGCCACCCCGCGTAGCGCGAAATACTCTGCGGCTACTGGCATCACCACCGCATTGGCGCAGGCCAGCGCGTTGACGGTGAGTAACCCCAGGGATGGCTGGCAGTCGATCAGGATGTAGTCATAGTCGTGCAGCACCGGGCGCAGGGCGCGGCCGAGAGTTTGTTCGCGGCCAACCTCGTTGATCAGTTGAACCTCGGCGGCCGAGAGATCAATATTGGCCGGTAATAAATCCATCCCGGGAACCACGGTGGCCACCAGGATGTCTGCGATGGACGTCGACCGTTCCAGCATCAGGTTGTAAATGGTCCGATCCAGCTGGTGCGATGGCACCCCCAGACCGGCGGACAACGCGCCCTGCGGATCCAGGTCGACCACCAGCACCCGGCGGCCGTAGCCGGCCAGTGCGGCGCCGAGGTTGATGGTCGAAGTGGTTTTGCCCACCCCGCCCTTCTGATTGCAGATGGCGATGACCCGGGCCGGCCCGTGGTGATCCAACCGAGCAGGTTCCGGGATGACACGCACCGGGCGTCCGGTGGGACCGACCGCCGGTTCAAGCTCGTCGGCCAGGGCCTTCGCGGCTGCCTTTTCTCTGGCGCGCGCCGAGATTGCGCCGAT
>JBBSRY010000129.1:0-6360 GCA_038242595.1 Mycobacteriales bacterium | reverse complement strand
TGAACTGCCTTAATCACGCACATAGTTGAGTTTTCAATGATCTCCGTGCATTCTTGAGACATGTCGCGCTACCTGTATTTGATCTACGACGGGAAGATTGATCACCCGATCCAAGCCACGAACGATGCGGCTGCTCTGAATCAGGCCAGCAGGTGGCTGCAAACCAATATCGATCGTCGATTTATCGACCTGGCAACTGCGTCGATCAGCCGTTCCCTGCAGCCTGGCTCCCGATTTCTCGCCTACCTCCGCGACCTGCACGCACCAATAGTCGATGCTCGCAAACGCGTTCGAAGTGGCGCCGCGGAAAACTACGAGCAGTTGGCCTGCGGCGAGGCCTGATCGGCGAGTCACTGGACGGTTCGCGTTCAGCCCCGAACCGGGCCAAGTTTTAGGCTGAGCCGTTTTTCCTACCCAGATACCGCTAATGTGCACACCAATCGGTGTGCATATTCTGCCATGTTCGCATCGCAGGTGATTGTGGCGCCGAGGTTGAGCACCCAGTCAGTCTCGAGCGAGGGCGAAAACAATGACGGTTGAACAGCACAAGTACCTACTGGACGAATCTCAGATGCCGACAAGTTGGTACAACATCGTGGCCGATCTGCCCTCGCCGCCACCTCCGGTGTTGCATCCGGGAACTTTGGACCCCATTGGGCCGGCGGACTTGTCGCATTTGTTGCCGATGGAACTGATCATGCAGGAAGTCTCGACCGAGCGGTACATCCCCATTCCGGAAGCCGTCCAGGAGATCTACCGACTCTGGCGTCCGTCTCCATTGTTCCGGGCCCGACGATTGGAAAAGGCACTCGGCACTCCGGCCCACATCTACTACAAGTACGAGGGTGTTTCGCCGGCCGGATCACACAAACCCAACACCGCCGTCCCACAGGCCTATTACAACTATCAAGTCTGTATTCGAAAACTTGCCACCGAGACCGGTGCGGGCCGGTGGGGTACGGCGTTGGCCTTCGCGTGCGCATTATTCGGAATGGAATGCGAGATATGGCAGGTCGGCGCCTCCTACGATCAAAAGCCCTATCGGCGGACCCTGATCGAAACTTTTGGCGGCACCGTCCACCGCTCACCCTCGCGTCTGACCGATTCCGGTCGGGCCTATCCGGAAGATCATCCCGGCTCGCTCGGACTTGCCATTTCCGAAGCTGCTGAAGTCGCCTCCAAGAACCCCGATGTGAACTACGCCCTCGGCTCGGTGCTCAACCATGTGTTATTGCACCAAACGATTATCGGTGAAGAAACCCTGCTCCAATTGGCGATGGCCGGTGAAAGCGGCGCTGACGTGGTTATCGGCTGCACCGGCGGTGGTTCCAACTTCGGCGGTCTTGCCTTTCCGTTCATCCGGGAGAAGTTGGCCGGCCGACAGTCACCGGTGATCCGGGCGGTGGAGCCGGCATCCTGTCCCTCTCTGACGCGCGGCGAATATCGGTATGACTTCGGCGACACCGTCGGGCTCACCCCGCTGATGAAGATGCACACGCTTGGCCACGACTTTGTGCCGGATCCGATCCATGCCGGTGGTCTGCGGTATCACGCGATGGCGCCGCTGATCTCTCACGTATACGAGTTGGGTCTGATGGAGGCGAAGGCGATCAACCAAACCGATTGCTTTGCCGCCGCCATCCAGTTCGCCCGCACCGAGGGGATCGTGCCGGCTCCGGAACCCACGCACGCGCTGGCCGAAGCGATCTCCGAAGCCATGGCCTGCAAAGAATCTGGCGAGGAAAAGGTCATCGTGACGGCCTTGTGCGGGCACGGATTCCTGGACCTGGCCGCTTACGATTCATACTTGAATGGCCGAATGGTCGACAATCCGCTGTCCGAGGAGGACCTCCAGTCAGCACTGGCCTCGGTTCCGGTGGTCAACGCCTGAACTCGAAGTCGGGTGGGGCCGGCCGCCAATTGTTGCGCAATTACCCAGACCTCATGAATTCCCTCCGCGCAGACATGAAAGTCTGGAGTGATGTTGCGCCGGTTGATCGACTTCGTGCTCGCGGGGACGCTCGCGTTCCTGGTGTTCGGGGTCCAGCCAACCGACGACTCCGCCGTAGCGGCTCCGACAATCCAACGCGCTTTGAATGCCATCACCACAGCTTCCTTCAATCCCGCAGATCCGTCGGCGTCATTCCCGGCAAACTATTCGACGGTGATGGATTACCGTCCGGTCGTGGGTATCGGCCCGGACGGTAATCCAATTTTAATGAAGGCCAGCGGTGACTGCTCCTCGTTTTCCGGCGCCACCAACTATCGATTCGATGCGGTGTGTAAGGAGCACGATCTGGCGTATGACGTGCTGCGTTATTCCGAGCTGGTCGGACAGCCATTACCGGCCACCGCCAGAATCCAGGCCGATGCCATGTTCGACCGGCAGTTGCATCATCAGTGCACCTACTCGAATCTGACTGGACCCGATTTTCCGATCTGCCACACCATCGCCGAATCATTTGCTCGTGCGGTCGACCTGAACTCGTGGCGGCAGGGATTCCGGCCGCCGGCGCTGCATGAGTCAAGTGGGAGATGGATCATCGTGGCACTGGCCACCGCGACCCTGCTGCTGGCTCGGAGGTTGTTGGACCACGCAGGTCGCACGCCGAACTGGCGACTCAACGATCTGCGATTCTGCGAAACCTGGCTCACCTCGGTACCAGTACGTGGATCGCTGGTCGCCGAACAGGCCAAGGTGTCACCTCGGTGAATCGGCCGGCTGCTCAGACCCCGCTATCCGACGGGTGTTCCGGCCGCATTCCCGGCGGCAGCGAGTTCGCCGGTGATCCGCTCCACCCGATGACGTACATCGGCCCGCACCTGTCCTTCGTCCATGGTTGTCACCGCGCCTGCCCTGACCACCTGCCGTCCGGCAATGAAAACATCTGTGACGTCGTTTCCGCGCGCCGCGTAGTAAAGGAATGACTCCGCGTTGTGTAGTGGCGTAGCGCTGGTCCCGGTCACATCCAACATCACCAGGTCGGCCTGGGCGCCGACCTCGAGGCGTCCGGTGGAGCCCGCCTTCGCTGCCTTGGCCCCACCCTCGGTCGCCCAGTTGAACACCTGACCACCGGACAACGCGTCCGGGTCGGCCACCAGGCCGCGCTGCAGGATCGTTCCGGTTTTCAGTTCTTCGAACAGGTCCAGGGTGTTGTTGGAGGCCACCGAGTCAGTGCCGAGGGAGATGGTGACGCCGGCATCTCGGTACCGGGTGACCGGCGCAATGCCTGCTCCCAGCTTCAGGTTGGACACCGGGTTGTGCGAAATGCTCACATTTGGCCGGGCAAGCAACTCCAGATCACCCTCGATCGGATACACCGCGTGGGCGATATGCAGTTCGGTATCGAAAAGTCCGAGATCGGCCACCAGGCGAATCGGCGAAACCCCATGCTGGGCCACCGATTGCTCCACTTCTCGGCGGGTTTCGGAGAGATGGATCTGCACGCCGAGCCCGCGAACCTGGGCACGCTTTGCCACATCAGCAATCAGCTCCGAGGAGCAGGTATAGGGCGCATGTAGTCCGTAGGTGAGATGGATCAGTGGATCACCGGTGAACTCGGCCGCCAAATCCGGGGTTTCGTCGACAACCACCGACCCCGGCTTGTCATAGGCGAGCGGGAATCCGATGGCGTCATAGCCAAAAACAGTGGGAGCGGCGCTGACCCGCATTCCGGCCCTGGAGACCGCGTCGAGCAACATTGAATCCCAATGAAACATGTCGATGAACGAGGTAGTTCCGGTGCGGAGCATCTCAACCATGGCCAGCCGGAGACCGGCTTGCATATCTGCTGCGGTCATCCTGAGTTCAAAGGCCCGCATATGGCCCAGCCAGATATGTAACGGCACATCATCGGAGTATCCGCGCAGCAGGGTCATGGCCGAGTGGGTGTGTCCATTGGTGAAGCCGGGAATGATCACCCGACCGGAGCCGTCGATATCGCCCGCTCCGGGCATTCCGCGTCGCGGCCCGATATAGGCGATCACGCCATGGTCGGTGGAGAATTCGATCTCGCCGTCCTGGATCACCGTGCCCGCGACGGGAACGAGGGTAGCTCCCACGATGCGAATATTTCCGGCCATCTCGGCCACATCCTTTCAGCAGTTAAATGCTGCCGCAGTTGAAGGTGCTCAAATTAGTTCACGCATTGAGACCGGACAGCGACTTCCAGTACGCCCAATCGACTGCCCAATCGAAGACGTCGCCGTCAGAGGCAGAGAGCTCGACATCGGTGCCACTGACCTCCACCGGGTCGCCGTAGATGGCCGAGTCATAGAACGTCTTGGCGTCCGCCAACGAGAGATTGACACATCCATGCGTGACGTTGGTATTCCCCTGGGCGTCGGTACTGGCCGGATTGGCGTGGATGAACTCCCCGTTGTTGGAGATGCGGACCGCCCACTTCTCCGGAATGTTGGTATACCCATATCGGGCATTGGTCATCAACTTGGTATCGAAGAACTCGGTGATCACATGGATACCGGATCGGGTTGTGAGGTCACTGTTCTCGCCGCCACCACGCCCGAAAGAGGCGGGGTAGGAGGCGACGGTGACCCCATCCTGCTCGATAACCAACTCGTGGGAGTTCACATCGGCGATCACGACCTGGTTGCGCCCGATAGAAAAGTCGGTGGTGACATCCTCACGGCCCCAGTAGCCGTTGCCGAAGTCGAGTCCGTAGACCTTGGCCTCGACCTGCACCTGGGTGCCGGCCGGCCAATAATCCTTGGGTCGGTAGTCCAGCGCCCACAGTCCACCGTCGTGCTGGATCCAGGCCCAGGCGCCATCAACTGCCGGGGTGGTGGTAATGCTGATGCCCTTTTCAATAGCGGCGCGATCTTCCGGTTCCACCCCGAAGGTGACCATCACGACGGCAGCGACGCCGACCACTTCACCATCGGTGGGAGAAATCGTGGTGCGCGCGGTGTCCTGAGGGGCAACGGTCGTGTAGGTGCCGGTGATCGGGACGGCCTTTCCGTCCGAACCGGTGGCGCTGCCGGCGGCGCTATAAGTTTTGCCGTACCCGAGTTCCTCACCGACTGTCCAGCTGGCGCCATCAGAACTGATCGCGCCGGCGACCTGCTTACCCTCCGGGTTGGTGAGCGTGAAATCGGTGATCTTGCCGTCGGCAACCTTCACCGTGATCGGTGCAGTCGGCGACATATCCGCGCTGCCGAATGCAGGTGTGGATGTCACGACCGCCGGTGGCAGCGACGACGGCGATGACGAGCTTGTCGTCGTATCGCTGGTCGCCACGCTTAGGCTGGTGCTCTGGATGGACGCCGATGTGTCAGGAATGGCCTGTGCGGTTGTGGAGGCACTTACCGTGGCGGAAGTCTGGGTGGGGGTGCCGAAGTAGGACAGTGAATCGTCGAACGAACTCTGGTTGCAGGCTGCCAGGCCGACGACCAGACCCATCCCGGCGAGCGCGGCGATGAGACGACGTGCGGAGAACATCAAAACTGGACCGCCTTGCTGGAGCGCTAGAACTGGAGGCGTGGCGACGGACAGCGCAGCTATGAGCTGGATCACCAGGAAGAATGACGCGCGGTGAGCGGGTCAGGTTGCGTACTGATCTCGACGGATCCGAATCCGGGTCGAGCGATGGCTCGTAGACCCGGTGGAACTGCCTGCTGTCAGCGGAAGATACGGCGCAGGATCAGCACACCGACGAGCACCCCAACGCCGATCAACGAGTACTTGATCTTGGGGTCGGAGAGTTTGCTGACGACGGCTTGTTTCCCGTCGTCTACTAGCTTCTTGGGGTTGGCCCGGGTGGTCAGCTCGTCAACCGTAATAGCAAGCGCGTCTCGAGCGCGCTCGATCTCCGCCTGGATGGTGTCGGCATCGCGGGCCACTGTGTTCTCCTCACACCTACCTACCAACAACAGCCGCTGCCGGTAGCCAATACCCTATCGCTATGACGACCCCAACTCTGGACGTGGGCGCTAGCGCCCCAACATTTACCCTGCAGGACGCCACCGGAAACACCGTGAGCCTGAGCGACTACCTGGGCAAGAAGGTGCTGCTGTACTTCTACCCGGCTGCCATGACCCCCGGCTGCACCACCGAAGCCTGCGACTTCACCTCGGCCCGAACTGGTTTCGATACCGCCGGCTACAACGTCATCGGCATCTCCCCCGACACTCCGGGGAAACTCGGCCAGTTTAGGGACAAGGAAAACCTGGACATTGTGCTGCTGTCGGACCCGGATAAGTCCGTTCTCGGCGCCTACGGCGCATTTGGGGAGAAGCAGAATTACGGTAAAACAGTGATGGGAGTCATTCGCTCGACGTTCGTGATCGACGAGGAAGGCAAAATCGCAAAGGTCTGGCGAAATGTGAAAGCAACCGGCCACG
>JBBSRY010000128.1:0-6371 GCA_038242595.1 Mycobacteriales bacterium | reverse complement strand
GACCCCCTCGGCGAGGTAGCGGGTCAGCAACGAACCGATGGTGAAGGTCTTTCCGGTGCCGGCACTGGCTTCCAAAATGGCAGTTCCGGTCGGCAATTCACCATCGATGTCGAAGGGCAGAATCGGCAGCCGCTGACGGCGCGCCTGCGATGTACTGTGCGGCCCGGAATTCATAACCACTGCACCTGTTCATTTTTCAGCATTGGCACCCACAGTTTCAGCGCAAGTTCGCCGAACCTTGTGGGCTCGGCCACCGAATCCGAGCCCCCTTCCGGCCACTGCGACGCCGGCGCATTCAGCAGCGCGGCAAGCGGCGCATCGGCGCCCCAGACCCTGATATTTGACGGTTCATCGTTCTCGCCGGGGAACCTCCCACTGAACCAGTTCTGCTCCGCGGCCTGCTCGGCATCGTCAACCGTTGCCCGATCGCGACGCGCTGATGCGTAGGCGCAGGACGTGCGAGCCGCCATCGGCAGCGGCTGGCAAAGCCCGGCGTCGTACAGGGTCACCAACTCTGCCAGCAACTCCGCGGCCGTGTCGTGGGTAAGCGGTCCGACGGTGAACTGTCGGGCGCGACCGGTACTACCGCGACCGATGGTGATGCCACGGACCGGCAGCTCCCCTCGCGCGGCGGTCAGTGCGATCAATTCGATCCAGGTCCGCAGTCGGTGCAACGGACTGAGTTTGCTGAAGGTGAGGGTGACAATGGACTGATCGCGTACGGTAACGGTGCCTCTGACCTGTCTCATACCGGCCGCGCCGGATCGTTGCGCCGTTGCGGTGACAACGCCGAGCACCCGGGACTCCCGCCCCGGCAGATCAGTCCAGGCCTGAACCAACGGCTCCACCTCGGCGAGAATCTCGTCGAGGACAGCGGTTCCGAGCGGCCCGGGAGGCAGCAGACCCCGTCGGTATTCGGCTTGGCGGCAGGTGGCGACATCGTTGCCGGCCAGCCGTCCGGTCAACAGGCGCCGGCCGACCTCCCAGCGTTGCAGGCTGTCCAACTCGACGGGGAGCAGATCCGTCATCTCCCGCGGTTCATCCGGAGCTGCGATCTGGAGCCGCTGCTCCAGAAATCCGCGGGCCGGATGCTGCAGTAACTGCACCATTTTTGCCAGTTCGACATCGAGTATCGGAGCCGGCGGCAGCGGTGCTGACAGGAATGGCGGCGGCGGCGAAGCGCTATCCATCACCTGAGTGGCCGACCAGGCCTGCCGATCGAAGGAGAACGACGGGGTGGAAGTGAAATTTCGCCGGTCGAATGGTTGCAGCGGATGCCGGGTCAGAATCTGCCTGCGTGCCGCCGAACCGTCGGCGACAACAGCGATCTCATCCAACGTGTCCAGCAGCTCGCCGACCGGAACGGCCGGCGGCCGATCCACCCCGGAACGTTCGTCGCTCCCTGAATAAAAGATGGCCACCGTATCCTGGGCGGCCAAGAGCGCGTCCAGCATCAATTGCCGATCCTCACCCCGGACATCCCGCTCGCCGACAACCGGGTTGCGGGCCAGCACATCATCACCGTCCTGCCGGGCCGCCCGCGGAAACACCCCGTCATCCAGACCCAGCAAACAGATCACTCGCTGGGGAACCGATCTCATCGGCACCATGGTGCAGAATGTCAGACCGCCGGTCCGAAAATTTCCCCTGGTGGGACGCGGTCCGAGTCGCCCGTGCAGCAGCTGTCGAATATCGGCTAACGTCAGAATTGTTGTTTCGGCATGGATGTCGCACTCCTGGGCAATATCGGCCAGCAGCCCGGTGACTTGATCCAGCTGCCACTGATCCGCCTCGGAGACCTCGACCAACTCGTGCAACACCTCACCAATCACCTTCATCCAACGACCAAGAGTGGTTTCGCCGGAAAGCGATCGGGCCGATGTCGTGAGTCGGTCGAGGAATTCGGCAAATCTGCCGGCCAGATCGATATCGCTGCTGGCGACGTCGTCCACCGGAAGCGCGACCGAGAGCCAATTGCGCCCCTCATCGGCCATTGTGACGCCGAGCAGGATTCGGTCGAGGCCGGAGCGCCAGGTGCCCTGCACAATGCTCTCCATCTGAAAACTACTGCGCTGCGCGGTATCGAGCCCCCAGCCGATGGCCGCCTGCCCGGTCCACCTGACAAGTTGTTCCATCTCGTCGATACTGAAGGCGAACCGACGCCGAACCGGTGGCATATTCGCCAGTTCAAGAATCTCCCCGGCGCCGGCGCGCCCATCAACCAGGGACAGGACTCGTTGCAGTGCAGCGACTATCGGATTGGTTCTGGTGATCGAACGATCTGCTACGCTCACCGGCAACTGTTGCCCCGGGTGCGCGCTGGGAACCGCATCGGCCAGGCCGAAGGTGGCAGTGATCAACGGCGAGTAATGATCGATATCTGGGCACATCACCAGGATGTCACGCGGCTGCAGGGTGGGGTCGTCGGCCAGCAGTCCGACAATCACCTCCCGGAGCACCTCTACCTGTCTGATCGATCCGTGACAGGCATGCACCTGAATTGATCGATCGGATTGGTCCAGAACCGCTGCCTCGACGCGCTCGGCGGGAAGGTCCAGGGCGATGACCATCTGCAACCGCTGTAACAGCGTGCCGGCATCACCGGCGGCCCGGCCGGACCCGACTTCGTCACCGGAACTGAGAGCGATCGGATCCACCGACCCGATGGCCAGTTGTAGCTCTCGGCTGTCCCGACCGAGGGCAGACAGTAATCTGTTGCGGGGCAGCAGGACTGTTCGGTCGCAGCGGCGCCGCTCCAAACCCATCGCGGCACCGTCAGCGGCGGACCGGGGGGTAAGCCGCCGCCATAGATCCGGCGACGGATGCGGCAGCCAGAGATGTACTTCTCGCTGCTGACTCAAAGTGCTGATGATCTGCAGATCTCGCGCCGTCATTCTGGTGGGTCCAAAATATGAAACCCGGTCCGGCAGCATGCTGGGCAACTGCCCTGACCCGATTGTCTGTTGCCACTGCTCCAACTGGCTGACCGGGTCAGCAGTCCCGACCAGTTCCCTGACCCGGCGCCACAATTGCGGTTGCCAGGCCAAATCACGCGGCAACTCGAGTCCGTAACCATCGTGGTCGGCCCCCTGCGCCCAGGCCTGCAACATGGTGGGCCGGTAGCCGGCGTAGGAATCAAAAAGTCCGGCAAGTCGTCGGGCAACAGCAAATCGGCGCCCTCGACGATGGCGGTCCTGCGGGGTGTCGCCGCCGCGGCCGATGTGGTTGGCCAGGGTCCCCAGCCACGGCTCGTCCAGGGCGGCATCGATCACGGCCAGCAATGGCCAGACCAGCCGGTCAGGCGCCCAGGCATCCCAGCGCGGAACCCCCAGCGCGTGACGGGCAAATTGCCAGGGAAGCAGAAATTCCACTCCGGCGCAGATACCGTCACCGCCGGATCGACCACTGCCCAATTCATGTGAAAGGCGCTGGGTGAGCCACCGCTCGATCCCGTGCGCCGGCACCACCACTATTTCACTTTCAAATACGTCCGTCGGTGGTGTTTTCAGCATCGCTGCCAGCGCGGTGGCCAGTTGGTCGGCGCGCTGAGAGCGATGGATGTGCAGACTCACGCAAGCTCACTGACCGCACAGCGCGCTGATCGTCCACTCCGACCGGTGCACGGCAGCCGGCTCGAGTACTGGTGCGCCGGCAGCGTTGTTGAACGCATTCGGTGCGCAACTCATCGGTTCAACAGCCAGCCCCACCCTGTTGTACTGCGGCTCCGGCCGGTCCGCGGTATGGATCTGCAGCCACTGTCCCCAATCGCCCCAGGACATCTGGACACCGCTGCTGCCGTCGGCGGTCCGGACCTGAACAGCAAATCGACCATTCTCGGCGTGCAGATCGGTGAAAGCATGATCGATCTCCTGGGCACCGATCAGCCGAGACGACCGAAAGTCTGAATTCGCCTCATCCACCGTGGCAGTACCGGTGGGAATCAACCGCTCATCGACTTCCAGCCGGGTAGCGGCCGGCATCTGCAGTGACCAGTCGTCGACCGTACCGGCCCCGGCTACCAGGTAAGGGTGCGGGCAACAGCCGTAGGGCGCCGCTTCGTCGCCGATATTGCTGGTGCTGAGGGTGGTTTTCAGTCCGTCCTTCGTGACGAGGAATTCCACGCTCAGGTGCAGTGGAAACGGGTACCCGTCCTGCGGTACCAACCGATGCTCCAACACCACTGCGGTGGCACTGACCGCCACTGGCGTCCAGCGCACCCATTGCACCAGCCCGTGCAAGGCGTGGTGCCGGTCCACCTCATTGACCGGTACCTGGTATTCCTGCCCGCCGAAGCGGTACCGACCATCGGCAATACGGTTGGGCCACGGTGCGATCAACGCTCCGCGATACAGCGGCCGGATGGTTCCTGCCGGGTAGGCCACGATGAGATCCCGCGGCGGCAGACCTGTTGCCTGATAGGTCAACTCCCGCAGAGTTGCCCCGACGGAGCTGATGACCGCTCGGTATCCGTGGTCGGCGATGACCCATTCCTGGTCGGGACTGCTGCTGTTCATCGGGCCAAGACTACCGACTACCGCGACCCTGTCCGCACGCCGCCAGCGGCAGCACAATCCCGCCGACCTACAGTGGGCCAAGACCTGGTTGCCCTTCTGGGCCACCCGTGACCACCGAACGGCTACCGAGAAAGCTCAACGATGACGACGCTTGACCTCACCCCGGATGAATTGCTGACCACCACCCGCTCGGTGCGCAAGCGGTTGGATCTGACCAGAAAGGTTCCTCTGGAGTTGGTCCGCGAGTGCATCGAAATCGCACTGCAGGCTCCCTCGGGATCCAACTCGCAGGGGTGGCACTGGCTGGTGATCACCGACGCCGACAAACGTCGCGCGATCGGCGAGATCTATCGAGATATCACCCGGGTCTATCTGGCCTCCGGCGACTCTGCGGACAAACTCTATGCCGACAATCCGCAGCGAGCGCAAGTGCAGAACAGGGTTTCCAGTAGCGCCGCGTGGCTGGGTGAGCACATGGGCCAGGTTCCGGTGATGGTCATTGCGTGTATTCAGGCCTCGCGGCTGCCGCGTGGCAATCAGACCGGTCTGTGGGGGTCGCTGTTGCCGGCAGCGTGGAGTTACGCGTTGGCGGCGCGGGCCCGCGGTTTGGGCACGGCGTGGACAACCCTGCATCTGCAACAGAACAGCAGGTGACACAGATCCTCGGATTACCGCAGGACATCCACCAGGGTGTGTTGATCCCGACCGCTTACTACACCGGTGAGACATTTCGCCCAGCCGCTCGCCAGGGTCTGGATGAGGTGCTGCATTTGAACTCCTGGTAGCAAAAAACAACAGTCAAGATGTGCCAATACTTTTCTCAGCGAGTTCACCTGGAGCGCCCTATGTCATTAAAAGCGGTCGAAGCAACAGCCCCGGACCGATCGATCAAGCAGCTCAACGGCAAACTTCGATGAGCCTGTTCGAACTGACCGCGGATCACCTGGCGCTGGCGGAGTTGGCCCGCAAGTTCAGCGATGAACACGTAGCTCCCCAGGCGGTGGAATGGGATGCCACCAAACACCTTCCGGTTGACGTCCTGCTCAAGGCTGCCGAGATGGGGATGGGCGGGATGTATGTGCGGGAAGATATTGGTGGCTCCGGACTGAGCAGAATGGACGCCACTCTCATCGTGGAGGCCCTGGCCACCGGGTGCCCGTCGCTGGCGAGTTACATCTCGATCCACAATATGACCGCCTGGATGATCGATGCCTACGGGACCCAGGAGCAGCGTCAAAAATATCTCCCTGGCATGTGCGCCATGTCGGCGCTTGGTTCGTACTGCTTAACCGAGCCCGGTGCTGGTTCTGATGCTGCCGCGCTTTCCGCCAGGGCAGTTCTGGATGGGGAGGAATACATTCTCAATGGGGTAAAACAGTTCATCTCCGGCGCCGGCACGTCCAGCGTTTACGTGGTGATGGCCCGCACCGGCGGTCCCGGTGCCAAGAACATTTCTGCCTTTATCGTCGAGAAGAACACCCCCGGGCTGTCTTTCGGGCCTCATGAAAAGAAGATGGGCTGGAACTGCCAGCCCACCAAACAGCTCATCATGGAGGACCTGCGGATCCCCGCGACCAATCTGCTCGGTGCTCAGGGTGACGGGTTCCGGATCGCGATGTCCGGTCTGAACGGCGGCCGGCTCAATATCGGCGCCAGTTCGCTGGGCGGGGCCAAGGCGGCGCTGGAGAAGTCACTGGCCTATATGGCCGAGCGGGAGGTGTTCGGCGAGAAGTTGAACAATTTCCAGGCACTGCAGTTCTACATCGCCGATATGGCCACCAAATTGGAGGCGGCCAGGCTGTTGCTCTGGCGGGCCGCCACCGCGCTGGATGCTCAGAGTCCGCAAGCCGTCCAGTT
>JBBSRY010000127.1:0-6417 GCA_038242595.1 Mycobacteriales bacterium | reverse complement strand
TGAGACGGTACGCATCGATGTGGTCCAACTACCTACCGGCGCCTGGTTCGACCCGCAACTGGTCGATGGCGAACGGATCTGCGTCCATGGCAACCCCAATATGCTGACCACCGATCACGGCACGTCCCGCTTGGCTCAGGGATGCGCCGGGTCGCACGCGCTGGTTCAGATCGAACGTTTTGACGGTGAGGCACCGGCATTGACAGCATTCAGCCCGCCGACTTTTGTGAAGTCGACGGGCTGAATGAAAGAGTCCGGGGTCAGGAAACAGTCCAGACCACCGGGCTCTCGTAGTACGGGCCGTCATAGTCGCCGCGGAATTCCAGCTGTACGAGTTTGGCCCGATCGTCGGTCTGCCAAACCGCGCAGGTGGTGTAACTGTCACCCAGCGCATATCCGGGCTTGTAGTAACCGGATTCGCAGCCCACCTCGCCGCCGCTGACGATGGCAATCTCCAGCTCACGACCCTGATCGGTGACGCCATCGATCTCGAAGCCGAAATCGGAGTATTCGAACTTCAGGTCGCCACCAACCTGAGTGACGGTGAAACTGACGTACCAGGGAGAAAGACCGGCTGTCTCCTCCTCCGCACCCAACTTCTTCCAGTCCTCCGCGGTGCCCTGCACAGCCTTGATATCGCTGAAGGTGAAGATGCCATTCTCGCCGGCGTATTCCAGTGGCATGGTGGCCGAATCTGTGATGGCCAGTGTGGTGCCTGGGGGAGTTTCGTCGCCGGTGGGGGCGGGACTGCTGCCCTCATCCTCGCCGTCAGTGGGCTCCGGTGGATCGTCGGTGGGTTCCTGCGGATCCTCGGATTCAGATGACGAGCTACTCGTGCTCGACGCTGATGAGCTGCTGGAGCTGGACTCCGATGAGCTGGGGCCACTGGTGGTGCTTGGCGTGGGATCCGGCTTGTTCACGGTGCTCGGATCGGACTGCGAGTCGGTGGACACCACTCCTGGATCGGCAACCGCGCGCCCGGAAACGGGATCGGCGCAGGCGGTGAGCGCCAGGGCACCTACGCCCAGGATGGCGATCCAGCGGGAAAATTGCTGGCGTTTGGTGGTCATGGTGTTTCCCCCTTGTTGAAGATCGGACGTTAGTGCGACCGAACGGTACGCAGTCGGTGGACGAGGAAAACAGGTTTGTTCTGGCAAAGCTGGTGTTGCCACTACCTCATCGCCCACCAAATCTAATGCCCACGTTGCTCCATCCGTGACCATTTGGATCAAGTCCCCGGTATCGCTGCTCGGTAGGTCGACACCGATGGGAACTTTCTGACCCGCCCCACCGTTGCAAAGAAGGAGTAAAGCTGGGTGAATCGGACAGAGCGCGCCCGATTGGCTCGAATTCTGTTGCTGATCATTACCCAGTAGCGTGACCCAGGTCAGGCCTACCGGTCTTTGGAGGAGAACAACGTGGCAAACCGAAGTAGCAACCCCGCATTCAGGAACATCGGCAACACCGCCCCCACGGCGGCGACGCTGCAGGATATGTACAGCCAGCCTGCGTACGCCCCGCCCCCGAATGTCACCCAGCGGTATCTCACTCTCGACGATGTGATTGCCAAGACGGTCACCGTGCTGGTGGTGGCGTTGGTATCCGCAGTGGGCACCATCTACCTGCAGACATCTGGCATCGCACCAAATATCTACAGTCTGATCGTGCCGGCCGCGATTGTCGGCTTCATCCTGGCGCTGGTGGTGATTTTCAAGCAGTCCAGTAACCCGGCGCTGATCTTGGCCTACGCGGTGGCCGAGGGGGTGTTCCTCGGTGGCATCACCGGCATTTTCGAAAGCTTCGGTCCGGAGTACGCCGGCATCGGCTTCCAGGCACTGGCCGCCACCCTGGGTGTCTTCATCGGCATGCTTGTCGTCTACAAGACCGGTGCCATCCGGGTCACCCCGAAGTTCACCAAGATGATCATCGGCGCCATGATCGGTGTGGTCGCCCTTCTGGTGGTCAACATGATCGCCTCGCTGCTCGGCTTCAACATGGGTGTCCGTGATGGCGGCACGCTTTCGATCATCATCTCGCTGGTCATTATCGTCGTCGCGGCGCTGAGCTTCCTGCTCGACTTCGACGCCATCGAAAAAGCGATCAAACAGGGTGCACCGGCCAAAACCGCCTGGTACTTCGCCTTCGGTCTGATGGTCACCCTGGTCTGGCTGTATTTGGAGATTCTGCGTCTGCTGAGTTACCTGCGCCAGAGCTGATACCGCACGGCCGGCAGTGCAGATCGGCCGCCGGTCGGTTCGGATAATGAACAAGTAACAGGGACGGGCACCACCGGAAAATTCCGGCGGTGCCCGTTTTCATGGTCACGCTCAACCGACATAGGCCGCCAGGTGCTCAGCGGTCAGAGTGGAACGACCGGCGATCAGCTCCGCCGGGGTGCCTTCGAAGACGATCCGACCGCCGTCATGTCCGGCCCCCGGACCGAGATCGATGATCCAGTCCGCATGCGCCATCACGGCCTGATGATGCTCGATCACAATCACCGACTTGCCGGCATCGACGAGTCGGTCCAGCAGTGCGAGCAGATTCTCCACATCGGCCAGGTGCAGACCGGTGGTCGGTTCGTCAAGGACGTAAACACCACCCTTCTCCGTCATCCGGGTGGCCAACTTCAGCCGTTGCCGCTCGCCGCCGGACAAGGTGGTGAGTGGCTGGCCGAGGCTGATGTAGCCAAGTCCGACATCGGACAGCCGAACCAGGAGTGCGTGGGCAGCTGGAATTTTGGACTCGTACGCAGCGAAGAACGCCTCGGCCTCGGTTACCGACATGGCAAATACTTCGCTGATGTTCTTACCGCCGAAGTGATATTTCAGGACCTCGGCCTGGAAGCGCTTGCCGTCACATACCTCACAGACGGTGGCCACTCCGGCCATCATTGCCAGGTCGGAGAAGATAACCCCGGCGCCGTTGCAGTTCGGGCAGGCCCCCTCGGAATTTGCGCTGAACAGGGCCGGCTTGACCCCATTGACCTTGGCGAAGGCCTTGCGGATCGGTTCCAGCAGCCCGGTGTAGGTAGCCGGGTTACTCCGCCGGGATCCCTTGATGGCGCCCTGGTCGACCGTCACCACGCCCTCCCGGCCGGACACCGATCCCTGGATCAGCGAACTCTTCCCGGAACCGGCGACGCCGGTCAACACCACCAACACGCCAAGGGGAATGTCGACATCGACATCCCGCAGATTGTGGGTGGCCGCACCTCGCACCTGCAGAGCGCCGGTGCAGGTGCGGATCGATTTTTTCAATGTGGCCCGGTCGTCCAGGTGCCGTCCGGTCAGAGTGTGGCTTGCTCGCAGTTCTTCGACGGTGCCTTCGAAAACCACTTCACCGCCGGCGGCGCCGGCGCCGGGGCCAAGATCAACAACATGATCGGCAATGGCAATTGCCTCCGGTTTGTGCTCCACCATCAACACGGTGTTGCCCTTGTCTCGCAGTTGCAGGAGCAGCTTGTTCATCCGCTGGATGTCGTGCGGGTGCAACCCGATCGTCGGTTCGTCAAAGACGTAGGTGACATCGGTCAGGGAGGACCCGAGGTGGCGAATCATCTTGGTGCGTTGCGCCTCGCCGCCGGAAAGAGTGCCGGCCGGGCGGTCCAGCGACAGATAGCCGAGCCCGATCTCGACGAAAGAATTGAGCGAATGGTGCAGGGACATGAGAAGCGGCCCCATCGACGGCGCCTTGAGTTTGCCCACCCACTCGGCCAGATCGCTGATCTGCATCGAGCAGGCCTGAGCAATGTTGATGCCATTGACCTTCGACGAACGGGCACCCTCGTTCAGCCGAGTGCCGTGGCACTCCGGGCAGATTTGGAATGTCACCGCGCGTTCCACAAAAGCGCGGATATGCGGCTGCAGGGAGTCCACATCCTTTGCCAGGAAAGACTTTTTCATCTGGGTGATCAATCCGGAGTACGTCAGGTTAATGCCGTCGACCTTGATCTTGGTCGGCTCCTTGTACAGCAGGTCGGCCAGCTCGCGCTTGTTGAACTTGCGGACCGGCTTGTCCGGATCGAAGAAACCACAGCCACGGAAAATGCGGCCGTACCAGCCGTCCATGCTGTAACCGGGAATGGCGATGGCGCTCTCGTTGAGTGATTTGCTGTCGTCATACAGCGCGGTCAGGTCGATATCACTGACATTGCCCCGACCCTCGCACCGCGGGCACATACCACCGGTGATGCTGAACTCCCGCCGCTCCTTGACCGTTGTTCCGCCGCGCTGGATGGACACCGCGCCGGCGCCGCTGATCGAGGCGACATTGAACGAGAATGCCTGCGGAGAACCGATATACGGTTTGCCGACCCGGCTGAAAAGAATCCGCAACATCGCATTGGCGTCCGTTGCGGTGCCGACGGTGGAACGGACATTGGCGCCCATCCGCTCCTGATCGACGATGATCGCGGTGGTCAGCCCGTCCAGCACGTCAACATCGGGTCGACCCAGGGTGGGCATAAACCCCTGGACGAAAGCGCTATAGGTCTCGTTGATCATCCGCTGTGATTCCGCAGCGATGGTGCTGAAGACCAGCGAACTCTTGCCCGAACCGGAAACGCCGGTGAACACGGTCAGCCGCCGCTTGGGCAGTTCGACACTGACGTCCTTGAGGTTGTTCTCGCGGGCACCCTGCACGCGGATCAGGTCGTGACTATCGGCAATGTGCGGCGCCGACGTCGCGTTCGCAGGTTGCGGGGCAGTCCTCTTGGCCATGCTTATCGTCTCTTCCATCAGTTGGCGCAGCTGAACCGGTGGGGTTCTGCTAGATCTAAGCAGTTGACTCCGACACCGGCGCGCCGCGAGCACGTTTGGCCGGGGGTCGTCCGACCCGTTGAGAAATGGTCCCCGAGCCGGCCGGCCGGCTCGATCCGGTACCGATGACGCTAGCGGCGTCGGGGTGAGAAACCTTCTTGATTCCTGACCGATCAGATCGCGCCCGGTGCGGCAGGATGGTCTGGTGATGAATTCGCCACGACCAGGTTCGCAGCACGCCGAACTGATCCAGAGATTGCGGGCCAAGCCCCCGTCGTACTGGGAGTTCGGCGATCGACGGACCATCCTGCGGCAGTGTTTGGCGGCATTGGTCGGATTGACCGCCGAGGCCGGCGGGATGCCGGCGCTGTCAGTGCCGGATATCGGTGTCCACGGGCTGGCCGATCAACTGGCTGTTCTGATCCGGGACGCGCATGAGGCCGAAGTCAGCACCGAGCGAGTCGATCAGTTGGTGGCCGGCATCGCCGGGTCGTTGGGGTTGTCGGCGGCGGGTACCGCGCTCAGGTAGGGCGATATCAGGACAGGATTTTGGGCAACGGGCCGGTCATCGTTGCGATTCTGCTGGTTTCGGCCGGAGATGGCCGCAGCCACAGCGGGCAGGAGGGCGGCAACGGCCCTGGCGTAGCCGGCGCCCGAGGGATGAAATTTGTCCGGGGAGAACAGGTCGGGGTGGTGCAGGAACTCTGGGCTGACAATCCGGCCGAGCGGAATGCAGGCCACGCCAAGGTGCGCCATTGCCTGTTCTTGTTTGGCGGCCAATGTTCGGGACCAATACCCGGCCAGTTGCCGCAGCGGCGGTGGAATCGGTGCGATCACCCCCAGATCCGGGCAGGTGCCGACCACCACCGAAATTCCCGCTGTGGTCAGCTCTGTCACGGCTGCGGACAGCTGCGCCACCGAGACGGCAGCGGCCACCCGATCCCGAACGTCATTGGCGCCCACCGAAATCACCGCGATATCTGGTCGATCCACCAGCGTCGCCCGTACTTGCAATGCCAACCCGGCGGCGCCACTGCCCACGACGGCTCTGGTCCGAAGATGGACGCGGCGATGGGTCTGCGCCGACACACCTCTGGCGAGCATCACGCCGGGGAGGTCATCGGCGGTAGCGGCGCCGTATCCGGCCATCGTCGAGTCGCCCAGCATGGCCAGGGTGATCGGAGGCGCGCTCAGAGTGCGTGAATCCGTCGCGGCCGGAATATTCACACGCACCCGATAACTGCTGTCGGGTAGATAGAAGCCATCGCGCAGTGGCGGCGCGACCTCCGGGATTCCGATGCGTTGGGCGGCCATCTTCGCCTGATGCTGCAGCCCGGCCCAGGCTGCGCTGCCGCCACCGGCCAGCAGGCCAAGACCGGCAGCTGCGGTGACGGTCGCTTTCACCACCAGCGCCCGGGTGAGTCGCGACGGGTGATGAAGGGATGCGTTTCTCATCGGTGGTTCGGTGATGGCGCGGCCAACCTGCTTGGCGACCAATTCGACAAGCCAGGCTGCGCTGATCGCCGAAGCAGGCGGTTGTCGATCGGTGGTCCCGCCGACGGTCCGGTTGTGTGTCATGGCTGTCCTCCCCTACCACCCTGCCGCCTGGTCAGGTGGTGCTACCCATGGGTGATCCATCCAGTTCAACAACAGCGGC
>JBBSRY010000126.1:0-6455 GCA_038242595.1 Mycobacteriales bacterium | reverse complement strand
GGCACAGCCTTATCCCGGGTCACTAGATTTTGATCAGCGATATGCATGACGTAGCTCTCCAATGATGTCCGCAGGTGCGCCGGCCCGGCGCACCTGCCCACCGTCCAACCAAACGACATGGTCAGTTCCAGCTGCTTCCTCCAGGTCGTGGGTAACGATGAGAGTCGTCCGTCCGGCGGTCAGTTGAATCAGCGCAGTGACGACATCAGCTTCGGTTGCCTGATCCAGTCCCGAAAGAGCTTCGTCGAGGATGACGATGGGCGCCTGTCGGATCGCGGCTCTGGCAATTGCGATCCGCTGCCGCTGACCACCGGACAAGGTGGACCCACGTTCCCCGACCACTGTCTGATAACCCTGCGGTAGCCGCATGATGAACTCGTGTGCCTGCGCGATACGCGCAGCCTGCTCGATCTGTTGCCCAGTCACCGGGACACCGGCGCCCAGAGCAATATTCTCGGCAATCGAACAGGCGAAAAGAACAGACTCCTGAAGGACGACCGAAACCTGCGCACGCACCGACTCCAGGGTGAGGTCCCGCAGATCGTGACCATCAATGCTGACGCGACCACCATCTGGGTCCCGCAGGCGAGAAAGCAGTGCAACAATGGTTGATTTTCCCGTTCCGGACGGACCAACCAACGCCACCCGCTCGCCGGGTCTGGCCGAAAAACTCAATCCCGTCAACACTTCTGGTCCACCCGGATAGGACAACCGCACGTCCTCGAAGGACACGTGGCCACAAAACCGCGGAGCTGGCCTGGCCCAACTGGTGTCGGTGAGATCAGGCTTTTCGTCCAGGATTGCGATGACCCGCTCCCCCGAGGCGGCCGCCTTCGCCAACCGCCCGGTGTATTTGGCGACATCACGCATGGGTTTGAAAGCAGTCTTCAGATAGGTAAGGAAGACCGTGAGCTCCCCCAGGGAAAGTTCACCGGACAGTACCCGGTGCGCTCCGACGAAAAGCACTGCTGCGGTTGCAACCCCTACCAGCACATCGGTTTTGCGCTCCAAACCGGCCGAAAGTTTCTTCGCCCTTACCCCATCGGTCAGCGAGCGCATGTTGCTGCCGCTGAACTGTTGTTGGAGTTTGCCCTCCAAACCGTAGGACTGGACTACCGTCATGGACGCGAGTGATTCCGTGGCGAGAGAGGCCAGCTCGCCCTCGGCTCCACGCTGCGTCCGCGAGACTGCGGAGATCTTTCGGCTGAGCCGGACGGAGAGTAAACCGAAGACTGGGAAGATCAGCAATACCACCACGGCAAGCTGCCAATCCAGAACAGCGATTACCACGAGCATCCCGGCCAGCGTGACCAAATTTCCGGTGAGCGGCAGCGCGGCTGTAACGGTGGCCTCCTGCAACCGCCCGATGTCACCGGTAACTCTGGTAACCAGATCGCCAGTGCGCCGCTTATCGTAAAAGTTCAGGGACAGCCTGGTCAGGTGGGCGAAAAGGTCTGCACGGACACCGGTCAATACCCGGTTGCCGGCGAGTGCGAAACAGATGGTCATTGCGTATGACGCGACAGCTCGTAACCCGACAATTACTGCAACGCCCCCAGCTGCGACAAGAATCAGCGCCCCAAGGCTATCGCTGCCCGGCGCACCCGATGATCGCTTCCCCAACTCAGCGGCGATGGCATCGATTACCCACGCCAGGGGCCACGGCTCCAGCAACCGCATCGCCACCTCGGCAAAGAGCGCCACAAGGCCAAGAATCAGCAGCTAACGCTGGCCGCGCACATGGCCGGAAAATCGGCGCACGACTCGAAAGAAGTTGGGGAAAAAAGGCTTTCTACCGTCCACCCCAGATCGATCGGCGGTTTTGGCATTCATGCCGCTCCTGGGTGGGTTGCAGTCAACAGCAAAGTCCTGGCCACCACTGCCTGCCAGGTGTGTCGCTCCACCGCACCGCACCTGGCCGCGCTCCGGAGTTGCTGTCGTAGACGTTCATACTGACGCAGTGCAGTCAGGGCCTGCGCCATTTCTGTGGCGTCACCCGGAGTCACCAGCACGCCAATGCCGTCGAGAAGGGTCGGTAATTGCCCGACGCTACTGGCCACCACAGGCAGTCCCGCCGCCAGATACTCGTACACCTTGAGCGGCGAAAAGTAGTGACCACTGGCCAGAGGGTATGGGGCGCAGCCGATATCCATCCGATGGAGGTGGGACCCGACTTCGGAATGTGCCACGGATCCAGTGAACTCCACCGCATCGAGGATCCCGGCGGCCGTTGCTCGCCGGCGTAGCTGGGCAGTCTGCGGGCCTGCGCCCACCAGCAGCAACCGCCATGAATGATCCTGGCGGAAGAGTTCGAGCATTGCATCGATGAGAATCTCGACACCGTGCCACGGTTTAAGGGTGCCGACAAACCCGACCGTGAAGATCGCTGCAGAAGCCGACGTGACGGGTTGACCCGACGGCGTGATCCGCCGGGTGTCAACGCCGTTTGGTACGACGTGAATATCCCGTGAGATCGGCGAAACTCGTTGTGCCCAATCCTTCACCGCCTCACTCACGCAGATCACGGTGCCGGCGCAACCAATCGCAGATTGAGCCACTCTCTCGGCAATCTCAACATGGACCAATCCGCGATGTTCGAGTTGCTCCTGCACCAGCGGCGCGTTGACTTCCAACACACTGGGCACTCCGGTCGATGCCGCCCATAGCGTGGCGGAGCGGCCCCATAACGAGTAGCGCTCGTATACCAACTCGGGTTGCAGCTGTTCCAGTATCTCCCACACAGCCGCGTCAGCGTCGATCGTCGCTAGTTCGCGCGATCGCCGGTCCGAACCACCCGAATTGAAGATTGGCACCAGATGCAACCGGATTCCAGGTAGTGGCTTCCCACCGGGCCGAACAGTAATCAGATTCACCTGGTGACCCGCCCTGAGCAATTCTTGCAGCACTGCCTGGGCGTGGATCGAAGCACCCTTTTGTCCAAAGATCGGGATCCCGGGGTCGGTGCACACGTAAGCGATTCTCATGGCGCACCCACCAGAGCCATTGGTGCGACAACCTTTGATTCCGAGGCCGCCAGAGCAGGACTTGGGTGCCGTTCGTCGAAGATTGCAGTAATCACGGCGGCTGCCTGACGTCGTGCGTCAAAATCGGCTTCTATCCGACGCCTGGCCGCGTGCCGCAGCTTATTTCGCAGATCACCGTTGGTCAGGAGGAGCTCGAGTGCGTCAGCCAATGCCGTGGGTGAGGCTTCCGGAACAAGCAACCCGGTAACTCCGTCTTCGATCACCTCGACGATGCCCGTCACGGGAGTCGCAACGCACGCTGTGCCCAGCGCCATCGCTTCCAGCAGCACGGTCGGCAGACCATCTCGATTCCCGTCATCGCCGATCACACAAGGGGCGGCGAAAACGCAGGACTCGCTGACAATTCGGCGGACTTCTGATTGAGGCAGCGCGCCATGCAGGGTGACCTGATCGGTCAAACCCAACCGATCGCGCTGCTCGGTCAGATTCTCGGCCAGCGCCCCGGTGCCAACAATATCCAGCTGAAATTCCAATCCCCGGGAGTGCAGAATCGCCGCGGCGGCCAGGAGGTCAGTGAAACCCTTCTTCTCCACCAACCGCCCAACAGCTGCAATTCGCTTGGTAGTAACCAATGTCGAGCAGAATCTGAACTCGTTGAGGTCCAGTCCGTTGTATACGCGGCAGACCGACTTCGCTGCCGGACCGTAGGTGTCGGTCAGGTACCGCTTGTTGAAGTCGCTGATTGCTATCACTGTTTTGGCGTCGATCAGTTTGCGGCGCAACAGGTTCTTGTTGACCTCGTGATGGAAGATATCCTTGGCGTGAGCGGTGAACGAGTAGGTCACCCCGGCCAACCGCGCCGCCAACCGCGCCACCGTTGTAGCAGCCGAGGCAAAATGGGCGTGTAGGTGGGTGATACCCCGCCGGCTGACCAGTTGCGCAAGTTCGACCGCCTGCGCTGCGTCACGAACTTCAACTGCCAACAGTTCGGTCCAGTCTTCTTGGGTGATGCCCATTTCAAGGCCGGCCCGGCCGAGCAGTGTCCACAGGTCCGCGGCCCGAAGGCTCTGCGCATCGAGGTAACTCACCGGAGCCCGTAATTGGGCAAGCGACTCGTGAAATCGGCCGTCGGTTGGCAATCGCAAGGAAAAGACTTCGAAGTCCACATCAGTGGCTTGCATGGCGAGCATCTCGCTGACAATGAAGGTCTCGGAAAACCTGGGATACATTTTCAGCACGTAGCCGATTCGTTGGTTGTGGTCAGGCCGCACGATGTGCTCCACCCATCAAGTCTGCTGCCAACGCTGACACCTTGGCCAGCCCATCGAGGTCTATCCTTGGGCGTGCGGACTTCCGATCGGTTTCTACCGCCTGCGTCATCCAATTACCAAGCCCGGTTGCCGTGAGCTCTTCCGGTTGCATCATGTCCACATGCCCGAGGCGGGCCAACCGATCCGCCCGAACCCACTGCTCGAGCCGGGGGAACACCCGGGGAATCAACAAGCATCTGGCACCGGCCGTCAGCAGCTCACAGACAGAGTTGTAGCCGGCCATCGAAACCACGGCCACTGCCTGGTCGATGAATTCCTGACTGTCCGGGATGTACTCCAGCAGTTGCATATCCGGACGTTCGCAAGTCATTTCCCTTAGCCTGGTTCGCATTCGATCCGGCATAAACGGTCCGGAAAGAATGACACCCTGGTGACCTGACGGAAGCGGAGCTGCGGCAAATGCGGAGGCAATTCCAAAGCCGTCCTGACCGCCACCGACCAGGCACAGCACAAAAGGCTTCGAAGGCGGCTTGATGCGCGGGGTGGGGCGTACCCGGGGTATTGCTCCGGTGTTCCGCCCGTGACCGAGATAGCCTGTATAGCTAAGCTTCTGAGTCACACTCACGGGTAGTCGATAAAGTGCGACCATGTCGTACACCGTACGGTCGCCGTATACCCAGACCTGATCGTAGAAGCTGTCGATAATGCTGCTCGTACCGGCAGCTTCCCACTCCCGGATCGTAACCTCCGGCGAATCTAAGATCTCTCGAAGACCCAGGACGACCTGAGTCCGACCACCGCCACGCAGTCGGGTCAGAACTTGCTCCAATTCTCCCTGTACACCGATAGCAACCTTATCGACCACAAAAAGGTCGGGTTCGAAGCTTTTCAACGCTCCATCGATGATCTGCGCACGCATGGAAACCACCCGCCGCAGCGAGCTCTTTAACACCCTGGGCACATAATCTCCGGCAGCATCTTTGCTCAGAGTCGGAAGGGTGACGATATCGGTGTTGGCCGGAAGTGCCAGCGTGGCCGCCTCGGGATTACCGGTGAGCAGCAGCACATCGGATTTGGGCTGAGCACGAACCAGCGCGGCCGCCAACGCGATGTTGCGACGGATGTGTCCCAGACCCTGGGTGTCGTGAGAGTAGAACGCAATTCGCCGCGGCTGAGCGCAGGGCATGATCCGCCCTGCCGCGACTTGGTCGAATTGGCTCTGGGGCCGTGGGTTCATGATGTCCTCCGCCGAAGTGATGTCAACGTGCCCTGGTGGGTGCTGTGTTTACTCTCTGTCGGCTGTATGGAGCAGTGATGAAGGCTTCATGAAAACGATTTCATTTATGTGATGGTCGGCACCAGCCCCCACACCCTGGCGTTGTCACCGACAGTTGACGGTGAAATTCGGCCGAACCCTTGAGCATCCACCTATGACTACCTCAGCCTCAGTTGAGCGCGCCCGCGAAAGGTGGGGCGACGAACAGGGCTCACAGCAATTTGCTAGCGGCGTGACTCTGGATCAGGCGAACTTCAGTCTTTCGGGACCGGTGGCGGGACAGATCGCGTTGCCGGCCGATCAGATCGTCTTCCAAGTGACACATGGCAGCGGCTTTGTCCCTGAGCTGACCGCGACGCTGGTTTCGCCGGCTCTGACGATCTACGGCGACGGACGGGTCTATGCGATGACTCCCGATTCATGGTCCACGCCACCGGTATTGCGGACCGGTCAGGTCGACGTCGACACTTTGGGTCAGTTCATTCTGCAGACCGGCGAGAGGGCGGTTGCTGTCTATGCACTGGGAGCCGGTTTTGATGAAAATCTGTCACGAGCTCAGATTCAGGTCAGAGAAGAACTGAGCACTATCATCTCCGATGCCACCGCGCTTGCTACCGACCTCACCGAAGCCGTCCCCGAGGTGCTGCGGGCCTGGGATCTGGGCGCAGCCGATAGTAAAAGCAGTGCCCTCCCCGAGTGGACCGGGCCCGCGTTGAGCGAATTTACTACCGCCGGGATATCCAACCGAAAGTGCGTTGAAATCACCGAGGGAATACGGGTCCTGTATGCGGCTGCCCTGGACAATGAAGATGGGGTCTGGCGAACAACCGAAGGCCCGCGGACCACTGCTGTGACGCCGCTGCTGTCCGGACAAGGCCCCTGCGAGCGCTGAGGTAACCAATCGGGAATCGGCAGTCCCAGACT
>JBBSRY010000125.1:0-6474 GCA_038242595.1 Mycobacteriales bacterium | reverse complement strand
TGCCGGATCTGGGAGTCAGCCTGCGTCCCGCTAGCCATCAACGGAAGGTCTGCTCGGCCTTTTGTGGATGAAAAAGCACTTGTGGACAAACTGTCGCCATACTCGACCAAGTCGGCCTCCAAGGCTTGGCCGGTCGCCCGCACCACGAGTGATGTGCCAGTGACGACCTACCGGCCAAACTCTCCAGCGGCGCTCCGGCTGATTGACCGAACCGATCAAGCAGCCGGATCACCGCTGGTGACCGCGGAAGTATCGACGCGGTCCGCGGCGGATGTGGCAGTGACTCGCGGGCGGTCCCGCCCTGCCAACTTCGTCAACATGGCGTTATAGGCGTCGAGTTCTTCGTCTCCGGCGGCGTTGCCCTTGCGGTCGGAGCGTCGCCCCTCCCGCTCGTCGGTGCGAGACCACTGGGCAAGGAGCGCAATGATCACGATGATCAACGGAATCTCGGTGCCGCCCCAGGCGATGGCGCCGCCCAGATGTTGATCGCTGAGCAGATCAGGGGCCCACGGCAGGCTCAGAGTCTGGTAGTAGTTCAGCCCCAGCGGCACTCGGGAATTCATCACGGCCAACCCGAAGAAGGCGTGGAATGGCAGTGCCGCCAACAGCAATGCCAACTTGACGAAGGACGTCAACCGCCGTGGCGACGGATCAACGCCGATGATCACCCAGTAGTACATGTAGCCCACCAGCAGGAAATGCAGATTCATCAGCAGGTGACCGCTGTGGCTGTCGATCATCACTTCGAACAGGCTGCTGAAATAGATGACGTAGAAGCTGCCGACAAACAACGGCAGGACGACCAACGGGTGCGTCAGCCAGCGCAGCACCCTGGAATGCATCAGACCCACTATGGCTTCCCGCGCCCCGGGGACTGAATTCTTGCCGGCGGCCGGTAGCGCTCTCAGGGCCAGGGTGGTGGGACCTCCCATGACCAACAGGATCGGCGCCATCATACCGAGCATCATGTGGCCCATCATGTGGATGGAGAACTGCGCCTCGGCGTACTTGCCGAAACCGCTGGAGGTGGCCACGAGCAACATCGCGCAGCCCAGCAACCAGGCAATCAATCGACCTGTGGGCCAGGTATCGCCGCGTTTGCGAAGCCGCCGGTAGCCCCAGATGTAAAGCCCGGCCAAGACGAGGGCTGCGGTTCCGAAGATGAAGTCGAAACGCCATTCGGTCAGCAGATTCCAGAAGGTGGGCGGCCCGGAAAAGTCGTAGCCGAGAGAAACTTTGGTTTCGCTGAACGCGGTCGGACTCGGATTCGGCGGGGCGGTGCGTCCCAGCGCCACCGCAACACCTATGGTTGCAGCCATCACGGCGATCTCGGTGACCGCCAACCTGAGCAGCGGCCGTCGATCCCCCGTGCTCGTGATGGCAGCAACCGACTTGCGGCGCTGCTGGAATCCGAACAGGCCAAGGATGACCAGCAACACAGTTTTGAGGCAGACCAGTCGTCCGTAGTCCGTCAGCCACAGGTCCGACAGATACGACAGGCGCACCCAGGCATTGCCCATACCGGACAGAGCGACGGCGATGAACGCGATGAGGGCGGCAGCGGAGTACCGGCGGGCGATGACATCCAGATAGGGGCTGCGTTGCCGAGCCAATCCCAAGAATGCCACCAGTCCACCCACCCAAACGCTGATGCCCAGAAGGTGAAAAATCATGGTGTCCGAAGCGATGTCATGATCGCCGCTGGTGGTCGCATGACCGCTCAGGGCGACCGGCAACATGCCGACGATCGCGACCAACAGAACTGCGAAAGCTGTGATCGGTCGGATGACCGAGCGGGCCAGCACCGCAACCAGGATCGCCGCCAGCCCTGCCATTAAACAGGCCTGGGCCACTTCGAGGTTCTCAATGGCTTTGGTGACACCTTCGGAGGTGACAATTTCCCAGAGCGACTGACGATTGACATTGGAAGCGTTCAGCGGAATGAGGGCAATTGCGGCGAAGAACCAAACGGTGGCCGATTTTGCCGCCGCTTGAGTGCAACGGTATCCGCTGGAATCCAGAATTCCGCTCTTCTGCGGCACGGCAAGGAAGACGGCTCCGAGTAGCCAACCGATCGTGAGCGCGCCGGAATAGTCAAAAATTGCTTTCACGACAGGGAGGCCGAGAACGGTGAGTTGCGGTGCGTTGCCGATCAGTCCCTGGGCAGCGTTCGAGGAAGGCAGCGCTGCGGACAATCCCAGGGCGACGCAGGTGGCAATGAGGCCGGCGGCCAACACCAGCCACGCGACAGACCAGGCATCGCGGCGCGCGACACCCTGATCGACTTCACCATGAGGACCTGACGTCGTTACTGGCACATCTTCGAGGATACAAGCGATGACGGCCGTGCTTTACGTTCTGTAGAACACAGGCTGTCGCCCTCGGGCGAGCAGGTTGCGCTCGTTGGTCGATGAGGTTGCGCACCCTGATTGACTCAGTTGCTCCGCAACCGAGTCAGACCGCCGGCGACGAGTTCGGAACTCCCTCGATCACCCGTTATCCTGAGCCAGCGAGTTTCCGGGCAACTTGGTACTCGTGGCCCGAAACCGGGCCTGGCCTCCGTAGCTCAGTGGATAGAGCAACAGACTTCTAATCTGTCGGTCGCTGGTTCGAATCCAGCCGGGGGCACCAGAGATGTACCGGCCATCCCATATTTTTGGCCAGATCTGAGCCGTGGTCGGGCGCAGTCCACTGAAGTCAGAGCGAGCCCGCAGTCTGTCTGTACGGGCCGAGCGATCTAGGTGGGGCCTGGACCAGCAGCCAAAAGGTGGCTCAGATCGTCTTCGGCCAGGGGTCTGCTGTAGAGGAATCCCTGGGCGGTCCGGCAACCCAGTTGGCGCAGTTGCTCTTCCTCGGCTTTGGTTTCGACGCCTTCGGCAACCACTTGGAGTTGCAGCGACTGCGCAATACTGAAGATCGCCCTGACGACCGCATCGCCGCTGGTATTGGTTCCGATCCGGGCGGTGAAGCTGCGGTCAATCTTGAGGATGTCGACCGGTAGCTCGGTAAGGCGGGACAGGCTGCTGTACCCCGTTCCCAGGTCGTCGATGGCGAGCCGCACGCCTTCCCGGCGAAGGCTCTCCAGGTCTTCCATCAGGGATCCCGCAATGAGCGGCATGAATGTTTCTGTGAGTTCGAGGACCAGTTGCGACGGGTGCAACCCCGATGTGGTGAGCGCATGGGCGACATCGTCGCGAAGATTACCTGATTCGAGTTGACGCCCGGACACATTCACGAATACGCAGGGCCCAGTGTGGTCTGCACCGGAGGGAACGCTGAGCCGCGCGCCAATACGGCAGGATTCGTCCAGGATCCGTTGGCCGATGCGGATCATCAGGGGGCTGCTTTCGGCGACATCGAGAAACTCCGCGGGCGGGAGTAAGCCCCGGGTGGGATGTTGCCAGCGGACAAGGGTTTCCACCGCAATGATCCGGCCACTGAGCAGGTCGATGATCGGCTGGGCGTGCATGAGAAGTTCATCCCGGTCCAGCGCGAGGCTGAACTGCGCCTCGATCTTGGCCTGTCGGGCGCCCCGGCTGGTCCTGGTCAAACCCCGCTGATGGGGACCGGTACTACGGTGGACCCGATTTTTCCCGCCCCCCTTGGCGACATACATGGCGTCGTCGGCGTTACGCAACAGGCCGGCAGCGGTGCTGTCACGATCGGACACAGCCACCCCGATGCTCGCGCTGAGATTGTGCACGGTCGAGCCGACGGTGTAGGGCCGAGCGAACACGTTCAGCAATCGGGTGCCCAAGGTTTGAGCGTGGGAGTCCTCGCTGAGTTCGGGACAGATCACCACGAACTCGTCACCCCCAAGCCGGGACACGGTGTCCCCCGGCCGAACATGAGAACTGAGCCGATCAGCGACGGACCTGAGCAACTCATCCCCGGCCAGATGCCCGGCGTCGTCGTTCACCGCTTTGAAGCCGTCCAAATCGAGGTAGAACAACGCAACGTGGGTCATACCCCGGGTGCTCGCCGCCAACGCGTGCCCGAGGCGGTCAAAGAGCAACGCCCGGTTCGGCAACCCGGTCAACGCGTCGTGCAACGCGAGATGGGTGAGTCGCTGTTCGGCCTCCCGGCGCGCAGTTATGTCCTCGACCAGGACCAGCACCACCCGGGTCTGATCATTGCGGACAGGGGTAGCGCTGACCTGGACCCAGATGTCGTGACCTGCGGCGTGGATCCAGCGCCGCTCGGCCTCATGCAGCGTTGAACTTCCAGAGCTCAAAGCGTCGGCATTCGCTCGGATTTCCTCGGTGTGGTCCGGGTGGGTCAAGTCCTGCGCCGACATCGTGAGCAGCTGTTCTTGGGTGTGCCCGGTGATGCGGCAGATCGCCGGATTGACCCGCAGAATATGACCGATGGATTCGGTCGTGATGTCAAGCAACATGATCCCGATCGGCGCGTTGTTGAACACGTCCGCGAAGAGGGCATCGCTGACCTCCAAGGCCTCCTCGGCGGCGAGGCGGGCGGTGATGTCGGTGCCAACTTTGATGTAGCCGTTGATCTCCCCGTCGCTACCGCGCATCGCCGTGGTGGTGATCATGGCCTGCAAACGGCGTCCGGCTTTTGTGAGGTAGGTCCACTGCCGGGTCTCGGGCTCCCCGTGCGCGGCCCGACCGATGATCACCCGAAAATCCGCTTCGATGCCCATCAGCGCCGCCCGCTCTGCCAATTCCACCGGGTCGTGCAGTATCGGCGGTGTGTGCAAACCAACGATCTCCGCCGCGGAGTAACCGAGCATCTTCTCGGCACCGGCATTGAATACCGTTATCAGACCCTGACGATCCATCGCCACAATGGACTGCTCGGTCGCGGCGTTCAACACGGCGGCGAACAAATCCCGGGCGTGAACCGGGTCGTCAGCATCAACGACTGCCTTAGGGTCTGGGTCACAACAATCTGCGCCTCCGCTCTTTTCTGCTCGCTGGTGCATCATGAGTTGATGCCGCCGGACTGCTCATCAACTATCACCGTGACTGTTGCCGGGTCGGACGCCGATGCCAGCAGGTCTGACAATGTCTCGGGGCGTCCAGTATAAAACCCTTGAATTCGGTCGAATCCGATGCGTTGTACCGCCCTGAGTTGCTCTTCGGTCTCTACGCCTTCGGCTACGGTGCTTTTACCGATCGCATGCGCCATTGCTTGAATGGCCGTCGCGATTGCATTTCCTTGTGGGGTGAGAATGTTGGCGATGAATGATCGGTCAATTTTCAACACGTCGAAGGGAAGAGACACCAAGCGACTCAATGAGCTGTACTCGGTCCCGAAATCGTCAAGAGCGATGCGGATTCCGTGAGAACGCAATACATCCAACGCAATGCGGGCCTGCCGCTGATTACTGGTAATGGTGCCCTCGGTGATTTCCAGCAGTATTTCCCCGGCCGGTACATCCCGCAAAACCCCGAGGACTTCATCGACAAAGTGCCCATCGGTGAATTGACTGGGAGAGACATTCACCGCGATGGGGCACTGCAACCTGGGGTAATCACGCACGGCGGTCCGCAAAACAATGAGACCGATCTCGCGCATCAATCCCTGCTGCTCTGCCAACGGTATCCACTCCAACGGTTGATGAAGTATTCCCTGGTGCCTCCACCGCACCAGGCCCTCCACCCCGATTCTGCGCAACGAGCCGGTGTCGACCACGGGTTGGTAATGGACTTCGAATTCATTGTTGTCGATAGCGCTCCTGAGCAGACTCCCGGTCCGGGCACGTTTGATAACTTCGTCCCGTAACTCAGGTCGATAAAACTCAACGAGTAATTTACTGTGCTCGGCCGCATTCACTGCCATCTCGGCCTTTTGCAATAACTCCGCAGCACTGCTCCGTCCATCGCTGGTGGCAATACCCACCGCGACACCGATCTGAGCCGGAAAATTAGCGGTGCGTCTCATGTGGCGCACTGCCTGCTCCACGATCAACTGCCCGCTGAGCCGATCCGCAGACTCTTGAGTGATAGTCGTAAAAACTGCGAAGGTGCCCTCCCCAAGACGCGCGACAACATTCTCGACTTCTCGCGCATACTGCAGGTGTTCGGCCACCACCCGCAGGAAATGATCCACACTGGGCGTACCTTCAGTCGAGCGGAGCTCGTCGAGGCGACTCAATCTCACCGTGGACACCACAATGGCGGATCCCGAATCGACCCCATCCAATAAGTGCGCAAGGGTGTCCGCAGCCACGATGCGATTGGGCAGACCGGTGATCTGATCGTGTCTTGCCCAATGATCGGCCACCCGTTCCGCCTCAAGCAGCCCGGCAACTGCAGATCTGAGCGACCCGTGCGTCGTCAGCACCCTGGTGCCCCACCATCGGGCCAATAGAACCGCAATCGGAAGCGTCCAGAGTGTCGTCATTGCTTCGGAAATCATCCCGGGGCCGGCACCGATCCCGATGGCCAGCAGCGCCACCACACTGGCGCTGGCTATCCCCAACTGGTGGCGTCGTTCGGCTTTGAGCATCAT
>JBBSRY010000124.1:0-6477 GCA_038242595.1 Mycobacteriales bacterium | reverse complement strand
TCCGGATCGTCACCGAACGCTCGGTGCTGGCGATGCCGGAGACGGCGATCGGGCTATGTCCGGATGTTGGTGGGTTGTGGCTGTTGTCGCGGTCACCGGGTGGTGTTGGTACCTATGCGGCGTTGACCGGTGCTCGGTTGGGCGCGGCGGACGCCATCGAAGCCGGGTTGGCAGACCTTTTTGTGCCGTCTTCAAAGTTGCCCTCGGTGCTGGAAGGTCTGCGTGCGGGGCTGATGCCGGCGGGTTCTACGCCACCGACCGGCGTCCTGGGCGCAGAGCGGAACTGGATCGATAGTTGTTTCGCCGCAGATAGTGTCGAGGAGATTGCCGGTTTGTTGATGCAGCGTCCGGAACCGGCTGCGGCCGCCTGTCTGACAACACTGCGGGCGATGTCGCCCACGGCGGTGAAGGTGACCTTGGAGGCAATCCGCCGAGCCGCTCAGATGTCGTCGGTGGATGAGGTGCTGGCGCAGGATCTGCGGGTTTGCCTGGAGTTCACCAGGCACCCGGATCTGGTGGAGGGTATTCGGGCCATGGTGGTCGACAAGGATCGAAAGCCTGGTTGGCAGCCGTGTGTGTGGGAGGACGTATCCCGGGAAGAGGTGCTGGCATTCTTCTGATTGCTGGATTTCTTGTCGTACTGTTGTCCGCCGCTGCCCACGTTTTGGATATCAGGCCGGCCCAATGGACCGAAATGTGTTGGTCGGCAGACCTGGTCAACTCTGGCCAGTGAGACAAAGGCGCCGGCCGAGAGTGGGCTTTAGCGTTGTGTGGTCACGATTTGCGATTTTCTCCCTCTTCGGCTTGGCCGGTCAGGTTGCCGGCGTTCTGCTGCTCACGGCGATGCCAGCTGCTGCGGTCGGGAACATTCTCCTATGCTGGCGGACACCATGGATGATGAACTGCTGCGCGCTTCCCCGGACGCTGCTGCCAACGCCGATGCTGATAACACAGTGGCTGATAACACAGTGGCTGATAACGCGGCTGATAACACAGTGGCTGATAACGCGGCTGCTAATGACGCAGTGGCTGATAACGCGGCTAAGGATCTGGCCCGTCACCTGAGTCTTGCCACCGGGATCCGCCCGGATTCTGCCACCTCACAAGAACTGCTCCGTCGTACCGGTGATGTGCTGCTTACGGCCACCGGATCGGCCGCACTCACCGGCTATGAGGACGGACCGGATCGAGCCTGCCGAACCGCCGCTGCGGCGTACCTGACCCTGCTCGATGCTGCTCCGGTGTCCTGGAGCGAGGGGGACAGGGTGCTGGAGTTTGCCGCTGTTCTGGAAGCAGCAGGTTTGCGGTCACTGATACTGATCACCTCCGATCGATGGTGGCCGGGGCTTTTCACCTCCGAGTCGCGACTGTCCGGAGCCGTGGAGGACAGCGACATCATGATCGCCAATCTGGTCCGGTCCGGTCAGCTGGTGATCCTGGATCCGATCGGACTAACTTCTGGTCGGGTCACCTTCGCTGAAGCGGTGATGGCGGGCTACCGGATGGCCCTGGATCTGTGGGAAGCGGGAGGTGTTGCGCTGCTTGATGTTCACCTGGCCCACCGGGAGGGCCACCCGGCCATCGATGCGCAGATACCTGAAGCGCTGATACCGGAAGATGGGTCGCGCACGCCGTTGGCGGCCTTGGATCTGCCACCCCAGGTGGCCTCGATCGTTTTGGATGCGGTGGGTCGACCCGCCGAAGCAGGTTATGCACCGGGAGCTTTCCGGCCGGCCGATGATGCGCCGCGCCGGATCCGGGCCTGGAAGCGGACACTGCTGGATCTGAGTCTGCGCAATCCACTGCTCAACCTGCCCAAGACTGTCGGCCGCGGTATCGAGTTTGTGCTGCCGACGGACGGGCTGGCGCGGCTGGAGGATCTGATTCACGGTGGCAAATCGGTGACCTTGATTGCCCGTGACGAGGTTGGCTCCGGGACAGTCGCCGATCTCGACCCAGATTCCCTGCTTTCTGCAGAACTGGCCGATAAGCGTGTTGCGGCAGATGTTCTCGTGACGACTTACCGGGAGAGATTCCGCAATCTGCGCCGCACGGCGAATGCGTTGGAGCAGGAAACGGGCGCCAATTACCTGTATCTGGCGCTCGGCGCGCTGGTGCACCCCAAACGGGGCGGCAAATTTGCCAAGGCTCCGTTATTCCTGCTTCCGGTTCGGATCGAGGGCGGCGTGGGGTGGCGACCATATCGATTGGTGGCCGATTCCGACGGGGTCGCAGCGGCCAACCACAGCTTGGTCGAGTGGTTGCGGACCAAACATGGACTGCAAGTTCCGGAGCTTGAACAACCCATTCTGGCAGCCTCCGACGTCGATGACGTTGGTATCGATATTGCCGCCTCGTTGGCAGCGATCTCCGATGCTCTGGTGAAGGCTCAGTTGGACTACCGGGTGGAGGAGTCTGCGGGGTTGTATCTCCTGCGGTTCTCCACTTTCCGGATGTGGCAGGATCTGGACCAATCGCATCGGGAGTTGATGAAGCAACCGGTGGTGGCCCACCTGGTGTCTCGCGCCGGGCAACCATTTGTCGAAGAGCAGTCGACGCCACCGACGTTGTCAGATCTCACCGAGTTAGAAATCCCGTTACCCATCGCGGCGGACTCCTCCCAGCTGCAAGCGGTGCAGATGGCCGTGCAGGGAAGATCCTTCGTGCTGGAGGGACCGCCGGGCACGGGTAAATCGCAGACCATCACCAACATCATCGCGCATTGTTTGGCCCTCGGTCGCTCCGTGCTCTTCGTCGCCGAGAAACAGGCCGCTCTGTCGGTGGTGAAGCAGCGATTGGAGAAGGTGGGTCTTGGTGATTTCATTTTGGACCTGCACGGCCGCGATCAGCGACTCAACACGATCCGTGCGCAACTCAACAACGCCTTGGCCGCTTCGACGCCAGTCGATGAGATCGGTTGGAAGGCAGCAATTTCCCGGTTCCGGACACAGCTGGAGCCGTTGGCCCGCTATCCCCGGGAGTTGCACGAGGTCGGACCGGCCGGGCTCTCGGCGTGGAGCGCATACGACACCCTGTTGGCACTTGGCCGTGGTCCGGTGGCCACCGTACCGGCCGGGTACCTGGGAAACACCGACGCTGTCATGCAGCGGTGCCAACGGGCCACTCGTGAACTGCCGACCCTGGCCGCCTCGGCGAAACTTCGCCCGAAGCACCCGTGGTCATTGGTCAGCAACCCCTGGGTCGAACAGATTCCCGGTCAGTCGGCTGCTGCGGCGGCCAGCGCACTGGAGTCGGTCCGGAACCGGTTATTGGCCGGGCCGGTCGAATTGGCTGCTCTGGTGGCACAGATGGCCGGCCCTTGGCAGTTCCAGACATTGAGACCGCTGTTGGCTCAACTCAAGTCAGGTATGCTGCCGCCATCAGAGGCGATGCTGGACCGGGCCGGGCGGCAGGGATGGGATAACGCGGTGTCGGCTCTCATCGAGCAGATCCGCCACATCCACGGCGTCAGAGCGGCGCTGCTGTCCCGGTTCAGTCCGACCCTTTTCGCCGCCGTGGATATGGCGACATTGCGGGTGCAGGCGCGGGAGGCAGACAGGGGCCTGTTCGGGCGCAAACGTCGGCGGCGCGCTGTGGTGCAACAGCTGAGCCCGTACTCGGCAGTGCCGGAAACCATTGAGTTGAAGACGGTCTCGGCCCTGGTCGAGCAACTGGCCGCGGTCAGTGCAGAATTCGCCGCATTGGCTGGCCAGTTGACCGAGCTGGGTGGGGTGTGGCTGCCCGGGTGGCACCCGGGGCGACCGGACGCAGCCGAAACGCTGGCCACCGAGGTAGCGGTGACGGTGCAGGCGCGCCAAGTACGGATAGCCGAACCCATTCTTTGGCAATGGCTCTCGCAGCACTCGAACGAATCTTCGCTGCTGCGGGCGCTTGCTGATAGCTGGCAGCAGTGGCTCGATGTTGTCGGGACGGACCCGGATGCCATTTCGCGGTGGGTCGGACATCTCGGTTGGGCCCAGAGCTGGAATCGTGACGGTGCGGAGTGGGCTCGCGAGACTGCTGCTCACGGAGTGCGCGAGGCACACCGCTTCGCTTTGGTACACCAGGAGTTATCGGCCCTTGGCGCCGCCGGTTTGGGAGTATTTGCCCAAGCCCTCTTCTCCCAGGAGATCCCGGCGGATCAGGCCGAGGCCGCGCTGCAGCGCGGGGTTGCCTCCGTCGCCCTGCAGGAACGGATCTACGACCTCGGGCTGGGACAGTTTGATGGCGCCGTCCATGATCACCGCATCGAGGAATTCCTGCAGACTGCTGGCGACGTCCGGCAGGCACTCCCGGCCCAACTGGCCGGCACCATCGTCGGGCACCGGGAACTATCCGTCCAGCGGGAACCTGACGATGCGGCCGCGCTACGAGTGCAATTGGGCCGCAAGCGCGGCGGGTTGAGCTTTCGTGAGCTGTTCAGCGCCTACGGTGGGCAGATCACAGCGGTCACACCGTGTTTGATGATGAGTCCCACCTCGGTCGCGGCCTACCTACAGCCCATTGGCGGGCAATTTGATCTGGTAATTTTCGATGAGGCCTCCCAGATCCGTACTTCGCAGGCGATCGGGGTGATGGGCCGAGGGCGTTCGGTCATCATCGTTGGTGACTCCAAGCAGATGCCGCCGACGTCGGTGATGATGAGCAGTGTCAGCGCCGCGGACACCGAGTTGGTCGGCCCGGAAGGGCTTGCCGGCGAACAGGTTTTTGGTGCCGATGCGGGGGACGAGGTGGATCCGGCGCCGTCGGACGCCGATTCGATCCTGATGGAGGCGGTTGAATCCGGCCTGCCACAGGTCTGGTTGTCCTGGCATTACCGCAGCCGGGATGAATCGCTGATCGCGTTCTCCAACCAACATTATTACGCCGGCGCTTTGGCGAGCTTCCCCGCGCCCGGTGGCGACGCCAGCGTAGGAGTGCGCCGGATCCGGGTACCTGGCAACTTCGAACGAGGGGCCAAGGGGTCGCGGACCAACCCGATCGAAGCGGCGGCCGTCGTGTCTGAGATCGGGCGCCGATTGGCCGACCCGCGCTGCGACGGCCAGTCGCTCGGGGTGGTCACCTTCAACATCCAACAGCGGGACCTGATCTCAAATCTGTTGGAGGACAGCAAAGATGAAGCCATTCTGGCAGCTCTGACCGACTCCGAGAGTGCCGAGCAGATCTTCGTCAAGAATTTGGAGAACGTCCAGGGAGATGAACGTGATGTCATCCTGTTCTCGCCGGCCTATGCGGTCGACCCGTCATCAGGTCTGTTGCCGCTGAATTTCGGACCGTTGTCCAACGCCGGTGGCGAACGTCGGCTGAATGTGGCAATCACCCGCGCCCGACGGCAGGTGCTGCTGTTCACCTCCTTCGATCCGGTCGATATCGAGCTACGTCGAACCTCGGCGGTCGGAACTCATCATTTTCGGGCCTATCTGGAATCTGCGGTGTTGGATGGTGAGCCCCCATCCGGGATCGAGAATTCGGCGCCGACGCTGCCCGCTGCCCGCACGCCAACGTCGACGGCGGTTGTCGGCGCATTGCCGGGATTTCGGTTGCGCAAACAGATTGCCGACGCGCTACGGGAGCGTGGCATGGTGGCGCAGACCGATTTCGGTCTGTCGTCGTTCAAGGTGGATATTGCCGTTCGCCGACCGGATAGTGCGAGCTGGCAGGTGGCCGTGATGCTGGACGGTCCGCAGTGGCTGGCGCGGCGAACGGTGGCGGACCGGGATGGTACGCCCGGACTGCTGCACTCGATGATGGGATGGTCTGCGGTACAGCGGGTTTGGCTGCCTCATTGGGTGAACAACCGTGACGAGGTGCTGGCCAGGATCATCGCTGCACTTGTGAGTGAGTAGGTTTTCGGCCCGCGTTGGTCGGGTACTGGGATTGGGGGACCAGATTGGCCCTGTCCAACTCGCAATCAGGAGCCGAAGTGGTCGAGCAGGCACCTGCGCCGCACTGGGTCAGGGCGTTGCCCCGCACTACCATGGCGATCAGCAGTAATGGCTGACTTCGATGCGGTGGTGGTCGGCAGCGGCCCTAATGGGCTCTCCGCAGCTGTCACCATGGCCCGAGCCGGACTCAAGGTCCAGGTGCGAGAGCAGGCCGGCACACTGGGCGGCGGCGCACGCACCGGTGAACTGATGCTGCCCGGCGCAATCCACGATATTTGTTCTGCGGTGCACCCGATGGCGCTGGCCTCACCATTCTTCCGCGCGTTCGAACTGGCTCGGCGAATCGAGTTGGTGGTGCCGGATATTTCGTATGCGCACCCAGTGTCGCCGGGCAGATCCGGCATCGCCTATCGGGATCTGGGGCGCACAGCCGCCGGGCTCGGCGTCGATGGCAGTGCCTGGCAGCGACTGTTCGAACCCTTGGTCAGCCGCTCCGAGCGCATCCTGGAGTTTACCTCCGACCAATTGCTCCAGATTCCACGACATCCGTTGGCAGCAGCTGTCTTCGGGGCTCGTGTTCTCGAGCAGGGTA
>JBBSRY010000123.1:0-6478 GCA_038242595.1 Mycobacteriales bacterium | reverse complement strand
ACGAAGGCCCTGACCTCATCGGCCGAAATCGACTGTCCCTCATGCAGTTGCAGGACCGCCGTCACCCGCTCACCCCATTTGTCATCCGGTAGACCGATGACTGCGCAATCCTGCACCTCCGGACGTTCCAACACTGCCTGCTCGACCTCGGCGGAGTAAACATTGAAGCCGCCGGTGATGATCATGTCCTTGGCTCGGTCGAGGATGAACAGGAAATTGTCAGCGTCCACGTAGCCGATATCGCCGGTGTGGTGCCAACCGAATTTGCCTGCGTCGGCGGTGGCATCCGGGTTCTTGTAGTACCCGACCATGACAAGTGAGCTGCGCACGACGATTTCGCCGCGCTCACCAGTGGGTAATAGGTTGCCGGCGGTGTCCATCACCGCCAAGGTCACCAGCGGCGCCGGTCTTCCGGCCGACGAGAGGCGTTTGTTGGCAATGGATCCGTCGGGATTGAAGTGATCCTGGGGCGGCATCATCGAGATCATCATCGGCGCCTCGGTCTGGCCGAACAGTTGGGCCATCACCGGACCGATGACCTGAATGGCCTCCTCGAGTCGGGCAGCGGAAATCGGCGCCGCCCCGTACCAGAAGCATTGCAACGACGAGAGATCCGTCTTGACCAGATTCTGATGGCCCAGCAACATGTAGATCAGCGTCGGCGGCAAGAACGTGTGGGTGACCCGATGATGCGCCACCAGATACAAGAACTGGGTCAGGTCTGGCTTGGGCATCACCACCACCTGACCACCAAGGGCCATGATCGGGAAACACAGCACCCCGGCAGCATGGGTCAGCGGCGCCAGGGCCAGATACACCGGCCGACCATCAAAGGGGTAGCCGATCAGGGTCAGGGCCGACATGGTTTCGAGATTCTGGCCGGAAAGCATGACACCCTTGGGTTTTCCGGTGGTGCCGCCGGTGCCGACGATCATCGCGATGTCGTCCACCGGTTCCACCACAACCGGTCCAGAAGGTAACTCGGCCGTCCAGAGGTCAAAGGCGACAGCCGGTGCGGCCGGCTCGATCGAGTCCAGGCACACCAGCGTTGTCAGCTTCAGCAGATTCGGCAGCATCTGCTGAACCAGTGGCTCGAAATATTTCTGGTAGATCAAGCAGGTGCAATCAAAAAAGTCCAGCAGCTCGGCATTCTCGGCTGCCTCATTACGCGGGTTGATCGGGCACCAGACCGCGCCTGCCCTGGAAATCCCGAAGACGCAACTGAAGGCCAATGAATCATTCGCCGACAGGATGGCCACCTTATCGTCGGCAGAGATTCCGGATCGAAGAAGAGCGCCAGCCACCGTGTACGTCAGATCCTGGACCTGGCGATAGCTGCGCACATCATCGCCCAGCACCAGGCACGGCGCATCCGGGCCCAAAGTGGCGCCCCTGTCGAGGTAGTCGCTCAGGCGCATGCGGTGATACTCCCTCTTTGATTACCGCGTCAGCAATATCGCCCACTTCGCCGAGACGCCCGGCGGGAGACAGCGCCACCACACTGCCGATGGCCGCCTCGACACTCTCAGCCAGGCCGAGAGCCATCCGACGGTGAGCAGGCGAAACAGTTGCTGCGCCAGAACTCTCGCCAGGGGCGGGCGATTCAATCACGTGACGTAGAGCACAGCCTAGTGAGCTTTTGACAACTGTCAAGAATCCCCCGGACAACCGTCCAGACTGTGCCGGCCGAGGCCGCCCTTCAGACACTGTCCGAATTGGGCTACGCCAGAACAAGTGTGCGCGACGAGCTGATCACGCACTGTGGGCGTCAGTACAAGGCCAAATGCGTCACCCGCTACGACCAAATCCTTCTGACTTCCGTTACCGCTTCCGCACTCGAACTCGGCCACGGACTCGTCCTTGGCGCCACCCTGCGTTGAGGTGACGTTACACCGCCTTCAGTCCGACCTACGGGCCCAGTCCCTGTTCGAGGAATCGTTCCGGCAGGATGTTGCGGAGATCGACGCCAGTTGGAGCGAGTGATCTGGCCGGTTGCCACCAGATTCGCCGAATTACCGGGCACCCCCATGGTGGTCAGCTCGGCCACCCTGCACGCCGGCGTTCGGGAAATTACCGCCGCGTTCATCCCGGCCTGAACGACGCGCAGGCACTGATCTGACCTGTGGACTAGGGAATTCAACCCGTTCGGTCCACAATTCGAGGGTGACCGATTCAAGATCAACCGCAACCGAAACCGACCTCGACGGATTGGCCGATGAGTTTGCAGCCGTTGGCGACATCAATCTCTCAACCGCGCCCGCCGGCTCTCTCGAACTGGGCACCGCGCGGGCGGGCGAGAACTTTCCGCATATCGCCGATTACGCCTTCCTGTCCGACTGCGAAACAAACTGCCTGATCGCGCCGTCCGGCGCCGTCGAGTGGATGTGCATTCCGCGACCGGACTCACCGAGTGTCTTCACCGCGCTGCTGGACCGCTCCGGCGGTCACTTCCGGGTCGGACCGTACGGTGTTCAGGTGCCATCGGCGCGGCGTTATCTGCCCGGCACCCTGGTGCTGGAAACCACCTGGCAGACGCCGACCGGTTGGGTGGTCGTCCGGGACGCGCTGATCATGGGGCCGTGGCACAACGTCGAAGAACGTTCCAAGACGCACCGCCGCTCCCCCACCGATATGGACTCCGACCATGTGCTGGTCCGTTCGATCAAATGCATCTACGGCAGCGTGGACATCGAAGTGCATTGCGAGCCACTGTTCGACTATGCCCGCGTGGGGCCGAGTTGGGCCTACACCGGAACCGGCTACAACCAGATGACTGCCACCGCCGACGATCAGCCGACACTGACCATGACGTCATCGCTGCGGATCGGCAAGGAGGGCCGCACCGCGCAGGCCCGCTCCAGGATGAAGGCCGGCGAGGAACACTTCGTCAGCCTGGCCTTCTCGGTACTGCCGGGACCGCAGACCTACGACGAGGCCTTTGTGGCCCTGGAACGCACCGGCGAATACTGGCGCGAATGGCTCACCCAGGGTTCGTTCCCGGATCATCCGTGGCGCAGCTACCTGCAGTTGAGTGCGCTGGCCCTGAAGGGCTTGTCCTACGCCCCGACCGGCGCCATCATGGCCGCAGCCACCACTTCACTACCGGAAACCCCTGGCGGCGAACGCAACTGGGATTACCGATACACCTGGATCCGGGACGGCACATTTGCTCTCTGGGGTCTGTACACCCTCGGATTCGACCGCGAGGCGAACGACTTCTTTTACTTCATCCACGATGTTTGCCGGGACAACAATAACGACCTGCAGATCATGTACGGCGTCGGCGGCGAGCGGAAACTCGACGAGTACACCCTCGATCACCTCTCCGGCTACTTCGACGCCAAACCGGTCCGGGTGGGCAACGGTGCCTACAACCAGAACCAGCACGATGTCTGGGGCGCCCTTCTCGACTCCATCTATCTGCACACCCGCTCGCGCGAGCAGATGCCGGAAGAACTGTGGCCGGTGGTCAAGGTGCAGGTCGAGATGGCCGCCTCGCACTGGCGGTCGCCGGACCGCGGCATGTGGGAGGTCCGCGGCGAACCGCAGCACTTCACCTCATCCAAGATCATGTGTTGGGTGGCCCTGGACCGCGGCGCCCGACTCGCCCGGCTGCACGATTCCAATGCCACGGCCGAAAAGTGGCAGGCCATCGCCGATGAGATCCACCAGGACATCTGCGCCAACGGCGTCGACTCCCGCGGTGTCTTCACCCAGCGCTATGGCAGCGACGCGCTGGATGCATCACTGCTGCTCGCGCCACTGGTGCGATTCCTGCCTGCGGACGATCCACGGATCCGCGCCACCGTGCTTGCCATCGCCGATGAACTCACTCGTGACGGTTTGGTACTGCGCTACCAGGTGACGGAAACCGACGATGGGCTGGCCGGTGAAGAGGGCACCTTCACCATCTGCTCCTTCTGGCTGGTCTCCGCGCTGGTCGAGATCGGCGAGGTCGAACGGGGCCATCAGCTCTGCCGCCGGCTGCTCTCGCACGCCTCATCGCTGGGATTGTTTGCCGAAGAACTGGACCCGAAAACCGGACGGCACTTGGGTAACTTCCCGCAGGCCTTTACCCACTTGGCGTTGATCAACGCGGTGACCCACGTGATCCGCGCCGAGGAGCACACCAATGCGATGGGCTTTACCCCGGCCAACAAGCAAATTTGACCCAGTCTCGTGCCCGAACCACCAGGGAAAAAGCGCTGGCGGCAAGCCCTGCTGGGCGCCAAGATGGATCTGACACCACTGCGCACCTCGCGTGACTTTCGGATCCTGTTCATCTCCGGCACCGTCTTCTACCTCGGAGCGATGTTCGGTTATGTCGCGGTTCCGTATCAGCTGTACCAACTGACCGGCTCCAATCTGGCGGTCGGCGCCATGGGTGCGGTCCAACTGATCCCACTGCTGATTTTTGGGTTGTACGGCGGGGCGTTGGCCGATCAGGTCGACCGCCGAAAAATGGTGGTGTGGACCGGCGTCGCCCAATCAGCGCTGGTCGCACTCCTGCTGGTCGACTCGCTGCTGGCTACCCCGCATGTCTGGGCGTTGTACGTCATCGGCGCCGGGCTGTCGATCGCATCCGCACTCCAGCGGCCCAGTCGCGAAGCGCTGATCCCGCGGGTCGTCGCCCACGACGAGCTACCGGCGGCGGTCGCTGCCTCCTCGCTCACCTATCAGGTGGGCATGTTGGTCGGGCCCCGGCCCTGGGCGGCTTGCTGATCACCCGGTACGAAGTGGGGATCGCCTACGCCATCGAGACCGTCGGATTTTTACTCGGCCTTGATGTTGTTGTGGCTCAAGCCTTATCCGCCGGTGGGCGAGCCGGTGCCGCCTAGCTGGGCCGGTCTCAAATTCGGCATCAACTACGCCGTCAAATGCAAAGATCTGCTCGGGACCTACGTCATCGACATGGTTGGCATGTTCATGGCGATGCCGATCGTACTGTTCCCCGCCTTCGCCACCAATGTGCTCAGCGAACCGGGGATGCTCGGTCTGCTCTACACCGCGGAGGCTGTTGGCTCGATGGTCGCCACCCTGACCAGCGGCTGGACCGCCCGGGTACACCGGCACGGCCGGGCCGTGAGCCTGGCGGCGATGGGATGGGGCGCCAGTATTGGGGTGGCCGGCCTGATGCCCAATGCCTGGCTGGCGATCGTGTTCTTTGCTATCGTCGGCGGATTCGACATGGTCAGCGGCATCTTCCGTGGGGTGATCTGGCATCAGACCATCCCTGATGAAATGCGCGGCCGGTTGGCCGGGATCGAAATGCTCTCCTATTCGATAGGTCAGTTGCGATCCGGTCTGGTGGCCGATCTGACCACCGTTCGGACGTCGATCGTGAGCGGCGGCATCCTGTGTGTGGCCGGAGTTGCCGGTACGGCAACAATTCTGAAAGATTTCTGGAGCTATGACTGCCGCACCGATGAGCATGCCGTGCGGCAACGGACCCTGAAAAAGTCGGCTGAATCTGTCAACTGATCTGGAACGATTCCAGGTTGCCGATCATGGTGACCAGACCCGGTGAATCAGCGGCACCGCTGTCTGCTGGCCTACCAAATCGTTGCCACCGCCGCAACGCCTGTAAGCCCAACGCCTTCAATTCGGCGGAAACCTTTCCGGTCACCTTCACCGCGCCAAAGACCGTTGCCACAATTGCCTGATCAGTGGCGCCGGGACCGCCGATCGACCAGTACTCAACTTCGTCGACCCCATCCGGTGCGTGGTACTGCATTTCCCAGGACCGGGTGACGATCCGCTCCGGAAAGCCCAGCAGGTCGGCTGTCGGGTTCGCTTGCAGCTCTTCCTGTAAATCATTCAAAGTGTCGGCGCCGTCGTCGTTTCCGAACGGGGACTCCTCAGCAGACGGATCCTGGTACAGCTCATCGCTGAAGTGCTCATTGAAGACCGGGTGCGTGGTCAGCGGATGCGGGCCGAACTCGGGGTCATCGAAATACAGTTCCACGCTCGGGTCAAATCCGGTGTCGGTGACAAATCCGGCGCGCTGCTTGGATTTGATCAAGTCGGCCGCGGATTCCGCCGCACTGTCGTCATCCAGATTCTCCAGCAGTTGCCATTCACCCGGCGCGCCCACCTTGCCGGAGTGGATGGCGCAGTACTCATCGGCGACGTTGATCCGCCAGTACTGCTTCGGCTTACTGGTGGAGACAAAGGCTTGGGTCATGAAAAGAACTCCAGACGAATCACGAAAAGTATTCTCGACCAGTATGTCGGGCTTGACCCCGGTACACGATGGCCATCGCTACGATATGGCAGCCCACCCAGCGCAAGGAGCCAGATGCCCACCACCGACAGGTCCGCAATCAGCGGCGGCAACCGCTCGAACGGCGGATACTGGGAACTGGCCCTGGGACCTGGCGAAACCCATCGCCCACGTGCCGAATTCGTGGCTCGCGCCCCTTCGGACCTGGGGACACCGCTTTTTACCATCGCCCATCTGTCGGATCTGCACCTGTGT
>JBBSRY010000122.1:0-6482 GCA_038242595.1 Mycobacteriales bacterium | reverse complement strand
GGCCCATCGGGTTTCCGCCAACAAATCGGGGCTGGTAACGACGTCTACAGCTTCCCCGGTTACCCAGGTTGGTCCCTGGCCCACCAAATTCTCCACTTCGATGGACCGGCCCGCCGCTCCCTCGAAGGCCGCCACCTCGAGCCGCCCGGTGGACCGGATCGTCACCACCGCAGCACCGTCACAGCCCGGTATCAACTTCGTCGCACTACCGACGATGTCCCCGAATAATGGGCGCATGTTTTGATTGCCGACCCAGGTGGAGGCCACCTCGGCCATTTGCGCGACAATCTGCAGTATTACGCCATCGGCAGGAGTGGACGGGGCGGTGGGCGGGCACAATGGCGTCGATGCACCACCGCCACCCAGGTCCGACATGAGCATCCTCGCTTTACGTTGTAAACTCCGGCTAAAGCATAGCCCTCTGCGAGGTCAGGATCCTGTCTGGGCCGATCCAACCACTCGTTCGGACGATTCGTCGCTTCGCCGTCGTTACCGGGACGGGATAGGGATTGGATGCACTTCGAACTTGGCAGTTTGTCTCACTGTCTGAGCAGCTGCAGACGATCCATGAGAGCCTCTAGGGCAATTTCGAACTCAGTCGCCGAGTGATCCTGGGACAGCTCCGATGCCAAACTTTGCAGTCTTGGATATTCACTCAAATCCGTCTTTGGTGTGTCATGGGGACTGGCCTGTTCGATTGGCCCGATATCGGCGCCTTGAGCTGAAACCTCGAGTAGCAGGTGGCCCAGCAGGAAGCTCGAGAAGGACCGATAGGCCTGCACTGAATCTCGATCAGAAAAGCCACAGCGATGCAGGGTGTCCAAAAATGATTCCATCCATCTCAGACTCCTTAACGGCGGTCGCACCCAGGGCGCGGCCGGCGGCCTGGTAGCGATCAGCGGGAAAACCTGTGGATGCGCCAAGGCAATACGTCGTACACCATGAGCAAGTTTGAGCAGATACTCCTCCCAACCCGAATCCTTCAGATGGACGTCAGGGTCGCCGTAGAGATCATCGATGACCAATTCCACGACACCACTGAGCAGGTCCTCCCTGCTGTGCACGTATCGGTACAGCGCCATCGCCTCGACTCCGAGATCGGCACCGAGCTGACGCATTGTCAAATAACGCAGATCATTTTGATCGATGAGCGTGACGGCTGTCTGCAGGATCCCCCTACGGCTCAGCGACCCTCGCATCGTCACGCGGCTGCCGGACCCCGGCGGCGCGGTCGATCCCAATGCCTCCGGTGTGTCTGGATCCTGCGGATCGAAAGTCATGGTTCCCATCATGACAGCCATCGGACTTCAGCGGACTTCAGCGGACTTCCGGTCAGTTCGGCGGCAACCGGCCGCATCATGGGACCGGCCGGAGCGGGCGCGCCATCTCGAGCGCTGCGTAACAATTCATGTTCTGGGGTATCTCCCAGTGGCAAACTCGCACAACAGATAAGGCGCTGTGATGAAACCAACCGTCCGGACAATGAATTGTGACCCGGCAGATGTGTTTGCTGTATTAGCCGACGGCTGGCTTTTCGCATTGTGGGTTGTCGGGGCATCCCGCATCCGAAAGGTCGATACCACTTGGCCTGCGACCGGTTCCCGAGTTCATCATTCAGTTGGATCCTGGCCCATGTTGCTCGATGACACCACCACTGTCGTCAACTATTCGCCGAACTCACGTTTGGAGCTTCAGGCTCGAGCCTGGCCGGCCGGCGAAGCACGGGTGGTCATCACGGTGTCACCGGATCTGCACGGGTGCACCGTGACGATCACCGAGGACGCGACCAACGGCCCCGCCCTGTTGGTGCCGAAGCCGGTACGGCAGGCGATGCTGCACTGGCGCAACTCGGAAACTCTGCAACGCTTGGCCTATCTCGCTGAGAATCGTGAAGGGCCAAAGCATTTCAACCAGGAGGGCTAGAGCGTTTACTTCCGGTCGATCCGGTGTATTAGCGGTTTCTCACCGGCATCTACCGCATTTCGCCCCACTCCGACCAGTCGGTCTGATCGTTGCCAACACGGATGATTTTGCACTGACCTTTAACGATCCAGTGTGCCATCCAACAACTTTCATCCGGCATTCGCGCCCCCGCGGCGGTTAACATTGCAGCAACGCCGACCTCACGCGGCGTTGCTGCCATTGCTCGCCCCGCAGGTCCCAGAACGCGCACGCATCACCGTAGTGGCCCAGCAGGACGTACCCAGTTCGCCGGCTACCGCGTGGTCTGCTCGTAGACGAAAGCAGTCGAATTGAACGAGCCGGACATGATGGGCAGCACCGCATCGGAGCATGCACCAACCGTGCCGGTGTTTTTCCTGTCCGATTCCACTGGAATCAGTGCCGAGACAATGGGTAATGCGCTGCTCCTGCAGTTTCCGGGGAAACACTTCGAGCGCCACGTGATTCCTTTCATCACCACTGTCGAAGAAGCCCGCCGGGTGGTCCGGATCCTGGATAAAGCTGCTGCCGGACCGGTTGCGCCACTGGCGTTTTCGACAACTGCGGTGCCCGAGATCAGTGAGGTCCTGCACACCTCCACCTGCCCGCTGATCGACTTCTTCGAGCTTCATATGTCACGAGTGGAATCAATCCTGGGTGTCGCCGGCCTGCGGGTGGCGGCTCGACTGCACGGCGTTGGTGACATCCAGCGCTACAACACTCGGATGGCCGCTGTGGAGTACGCGATCGAACATGATGATGGGCAAAGCTTGCGCGCGCTGGACAAGGCGGATGTCATTTTGATTGCGCCATCACGATGTGGCAAGACACCCACCACGATGTACCTGGCGCTGCAGCACGGACTTTTCGTGGCCAACTATCCACTGGTGCCCGAGGATCTGGAAACCACCAATCTGCCAAGACCGATCAGTGAACTCGGAGCGCGATGCTTCGGGATCACCACCACACCGGCCCGGCTCACTCAGGTTCGTAATGAGCGCCGGCCCAACTCCCGGTACGCCTCACTTGAACAATGCAGTTCCGAGTTACGTCGAGCCGAAGCAATGTTTGCCACCAACCAGATTCCGGTGATCAATTCCTCGACCAAGTCCGTCGAGGAAATGTCGACCGTTATTTTGCAGTCCTTCGCCCGCCGTAATCCTGCCCGTTCCGGGCGTTAAGGGGAATCATCGTGCCGAACAACATCAAGTGGTTCTCCGAAATTGGTTTGGCCGACCTGGAGGAGGTCGGTGGAAAGAACTCATCCCTGGGGGAGATGATCAGCAACCTGGCCGACCTGGGGGTGCGGGTGCCGGGTGGATTTGCCACCACCGCTGATGCCTATCGAAGGTTCATCAATCATGCGGGACTGAAGGAAACCATCACCCATTCCTTGGGTTCGCTGGATACCGACGATGTTGTCGAGTTGGCCAGGGTGGGCAATCAGATCCGGGAGGCCGTCATCACCCAGCCCTTCCCGGCGGACCTGGAATCGGAGATCCGCAGCGCCTACATCGAGTTGGTCGGTGAAGGATCTGACGACGCTGACGGGGTGTCGTTTGCAGTACGGTCCTCGGCCACTGCGGAGGATCTGCCCGATGCCTCCTTCGCCGGGCAACAGGAGACATTCCTGAACATCCGCGGAATAGAAGGCATCCTCACTGCCATCCGGGAAGTGTTTGCCTCGTTGTACAACGACCGGGCCATCGCCTATCGGGTGCATCACCAGTTCGAACACGAAGCTGTCGCACTGTCGGCCGGTATCCAGCGGATGGTCCGTTCCGACACCGGGACATCCGGGGTGATGTTCACCATGGACACCGAATCCGGTTTCCCGGATGCGGTTTTCATCACCTCGTCCTATGGATTGGGTGAGGCGGTGGTGCAGGGCGCGGTGAACCCGGATGAGTTCTACGTCTACAAACCGGCGTTGAACGCGGGCCGCCCCGCGATCCTGAAACGCGGGATCGGTGACAAGGCCCTGAAGATGGTCTACACCAACGATTCCGAGGTCGGAAAGACCACCGAATTCATCGATGTCCCGGCCGCTGACCGGATCAAACTCAGCCTCACCGACGCCGAAGTCGAGGAATTGGCCCGGCATGCGCTGGTCATCGAGCACCACTACGGCCGCCCGATGGACATCGAGTGGGGCAAGGACGGCGTCGACGGCCGGCTGTACATCTTGCAGGCCCGCCCGGAAACGGTGAAATCACGCCAGGCGTCCGGGCAGGTGGAACGCTTCCGACTCAACGAAAAGGGCACCCTGCTGGTCGAGGGGCGCGCTATCGGGCAAAAGATCGGCGCCGGCTCGGTACGGGTGCTGCGGTCCACCGACCAGATGGCCTCCTTCATCCCCGGTGATGTGCTGGTCGCCGACATGACCGACCCGGACTGGGAACCGATCATGAAACGCGCCTCGGCGATCGTCACCAACCGCGGCGGCCGGACCTGCCACGCAGCGATCATTGCCCGTGAACTCGGGATCCCCGCCGTCGTCGGCACCGGCACCGCCACCAAGACCCTGTCCGACGGCGATCAGGTCACGGTTTCCTGTGCCGAGGGCGACACCGGCTACATTTATCAAGGCAAACTCGACTTCGAAGTGCAGGTCACCGAGCTGGATGTGCTGCCAGAACTGCCGGTGAACATCATGATGAACATCGGCACCCCCGAGCAGGCATTCGCCTTCTCCCGCATCCCCAACAAGGGCGTGGGTTTGGCCAGGTTGGAATTCATCATCAACCGGCAGATCGGCATCCACCCCAAGGCACTACTGGATTTCGACACCCTGACCGAGCCGCTGAAATCTGACATCGGCACCCTGATCAGGGGTTACAACAGCCCCCGGGAGTTCTTCGTCAGTCGGGTTGCCGAGGGTATTTCGATGCTTGGCGCTGCCTTCGCCCCGAACCCGGTGATCGTGCGGATGTCAGATTTCAAATCCAACGAATACGCCAATCTCGTCGGCGGCGACCTGTATGAGCCGCATGAGGAAAATCCGATGATCGGCTACCGCGGCGCCGCCCGCTACCTATCGGACAACTTCGCCGAATGTTTCAAGATGGAATGTGAAGCACTGCAATATGTTCGCGACACCATGGGGCTGACCAACATCAAGGTCATGATCCCGTTCGTGCGTACCCTCACCGAGGCCGAAGGCGTCATCAACCTCCTCGCCGCCAACGGTCTGGAACGTGGTGTGAACGGTCTGGAAGTGATCATGATGTGTGAAATCCCGTCCAACGCCGTGCTGGCCGATAAATTCCTCGACTTTTTCGACGGGTTTTCCATCGGTTCCAACGACATGACCCAACTGACCCTGGGCCTGGATCGCGACTCCGCCCTCATCGCCGCCGGTTTCGACGAACGCGACCCGGCTGTCAAATTCATGCTGAGCGCAGCTATCACCGCCTGCAAGGCCCGCGGCAAATATGTCGGTATCTGCGGTCAAGGCCCGAGCGACTACCCCGACCTGGCCGAATGGCTGCTGGATCAAGGCATCGACAGCATCTCCCTGAACCCCGACACCGTCGTAGAGACCTGGAACCGACTCGCCAAACGGTAAGGTTGCGCTGCACCTGAGCCGGCCTGACTGACCCCGCTGGGACAGTTTACCTTAGTCCGCTAAGCTGATTCCATGGACAAAACGAGCGCCGACGAGGCATCGGGTGCGGTAAGACCTCGGCCGTACCGCTCACCGGTACGGGCCGAGCAGGCGGCCGCCACTCGATCCAAGATCACCGCTGCCGCCGGGGAATTGTTCGCTCTGCATGGCTTCACCGGCTCCACGGTTACCGCCATCGCCGAGCGCGCCGGTGTGACCGCCCAAACGGTCTACGCGACATTTGGATCCAAGGGCGCCATCGTCGGAGCCCTCCTGGCCCAGTTTGAAACAGGCGCGAACGCCGAGGACTGGGCAACTCGCATCGCCGCCGAAGCCGACCCGGCACGAAAGCTGGCAGCCTTCGCGCAATGGACCACTGCATTTTTTGCCAATAGCAAGGCCGTCTTCGCCGGAGTTCAAGGCGCTGCCGGGGACCCGGCCATGGTCGAGCTGCGCCGGGAGGGTGACCAGCACCGGCGAGCGGCCCTGACCACGCTGGTCGGGGAGCTGGCCGGCTGCGCTGCGCTGCGCACCGATGTGAGCCGGCAACACTGCGTCGACCGAGCCTGGTTGCTCACCGGGATAGAGCCATACCTGGGCGCCACCGACAGTTGCCGATGGTCTGATGAGCAATACTGCGGGTGGCTTTCCCACCTGCTGCAGACCCAGCTGCTCGGTCATGCCTCCGGTGGCAATCCAGAACCCCTCCGGCACGAAAAGTGAAATTCCGGTGATCGCAGATCGTCTTTCTCACACCCCTGGATAGCTTCGACGACGGGGAGCCTGGGTATGGAAACCCGGTAAATTGTGTTTTACCGGGTGCAGCTCGCCCGTTGTCAACCTTGATCATTTAACGACCGCCGCGGTCTTGAGATCCGCAGCGGTGGATGGAGCAGCTTTGATGAGCACCAACACACAACGGGTCTGGCCGGGG
>JBBSRY010000121.1:0-6614 GCA_038242595.1 Mycobacteriales bacterium | reverse complement strand
CCCTCCGAGTGATCTATGAGCGTATTCATAGGCCGGGTCAGTCATCCCTGCAGGACATGGTGGCGTTCGGCCTTTGATGAGATGACGTGTCGCCGAAAACTTCTCCTCGCATTTGGAGACGGAGTTCTACCACCACGGGCGCGCCGCCAGCCGCCTCGCGGCCCGGAGCGCGGTCACGGATTACATCGGGGCCTGAAACAACCGTCGAAGGCCGTATCGCAGGGTCGGACGCGTCGCACCGGCAACCGCCCACGCATCCCACCGAATCCGCGTCCGCGAACCCCGGGCGCATAGAGAAGGTCATCACGAAGCTGTCCCAAGAACTTGACGACCGCATGGGCACACCCGGATGTACTGCGGTAGGGGCAACTGCGATGTTCCCGCTCCTCTTGATCGGGCCGACTCTGAAACAGCGTTTAGGCATCGACGTGTCCGGCGATGATGCTGCGGTAGCCGTGGTCACCGCCGGGGTAGGTGGCAGTGAACTGGGTGTGCTCGGGTAGGGTCGTCGCAATGTCGAGATGCGCCTTCCTGCCCGATTTGGAGCGTCGGTCGACGAAGGCCAGCGCGAGCCGAATCGCTTCGGCTTCCCGGGCGTCGGAGGTGTATCCAACGATGGAGCGCATCGCTCAGCGTTCTCCGAGGGCCGCGACGATGCGTGCAGCGGTGCGCTTGCCCATCCGCACGGCACCGTCGACGTGCTGGTATCCCTCACCGGCCAGATCCGAGGAGCTGAAATGGATTGGTCCGACGTTCTTGTTCTGGTCCGGGCCGAAGCGGTGCAGGCCGCCGAGGTCGTAGCTGGTGGCGTAGGCCCCGCGAGTCCATTCCTCCGAGCCGAAGTCCGACTCGTAGTAGACGTCGGGAGTCAGCGCCTCATCGCCCAGGAACGCGGCGAGATCTGCCAGGATCACGCCGCGGCGTTCCTTCTCGTTCAGCGCGAACATGGCATCGGCCTTTTCATCCGAAACGAAGCCGACCAACGTACCCCGCGGGTCTTCGAGCATGGTGTTGTCGTAGACCTCCTGGACGGTTCTTGACGGGCTGAAACCGGTTCCGGAGAGGCCCTTGTCACGCCAGAACGAGGTCGGGTAGACAGCGTGGATCTTGATGACCAGACCCATCGACTGATGCTGGTGGGTGATGTGCTGGCGACGAGGCATCGGGGGGGCGTAGGAGATGCGCGTGTAGAGGTTCGGCGGGACGGCCAAGATGGCTTTCTTTGCCTTCACGCTCACGTCCGCGCCGTGGGCGAGGACACCGTCGTCGTTCCATTCCAGGCGCAGCACCGGGTTGTTCAGATGGACGTCATCACCAAGGCGTTTCGCGAGGGCCTGGGAAACGCCTTGCATGGTGCCGACGATGCGACGGTCCAGGATGAAATCGTCGTCCACGAGGTTGGAGAAGGAACCAGCGGACGCGGCCATGAGGACTGCTTGCAGTGCGGAGAACGCGTGCGCCGGTTTAGTGAGCATGCCTCCCGCGATGAACAAGCCGATGTTCGAGCAAGCCTCCTCGTTTCCGGAGAGCGTGCGCAGCCAGTGGTGGAACGAGATGATGTCCAGCTCCCGCGCCTGCGGGTGTTCCCAAGGGGCATTCGGGTCGACCTCGGCGGCCAACCGATCCATTTCGGCGATGAGCTTATCGGACTCGGCGACGGCTGCGTCCCCGATCGGGAAGTCCGTGCCCGTGTATTCGGTGCGGGTCCCGTCCTCGGCGATGAAAACCCCGGCTCCCTCGCGGTACCGCGGGTAGGTATCGATCCCCAATTCGCCGATGAGATCGTAGAGCCCGGTCTGGTCGGGGGAGATCCACTGCCCACCCAGTTCGAGCGTGGCACCCTCGACCTCCTTGGTCCAGGTCCGCCCTCCAACGCGGTCGCGAGCTTCGAGAACGGCGACCGTGCGTCCTGCCTTCGTGAGTTCGTGTGCAGCGGTGAGGCCTGAGGGGCCCGCGCCGATGACGACGACATCGCGCTCGATGGGTGCCATGGGTTGCTCTGCTTCCTCTTCGATTCAAACTAAATGAACGAAGTTCATTTGGTCGAATAATAATAAGACTAAAGTAGGTGTTTGTGAAGTGCGGCGTAACGAGGAGTGTTTTGGTGGGATCGTCAACGGCAAGCGCGACGGCCGCGGCCGGGCCCCGTCGGAAGGCGGGCAGACCGCGTGGGGAGTTGCTCAACCGACCCAAAATCGGGGTTGCAGCATTGCGGTTCGTGGGCGAAAACGGCTACGACGCGTTGACCATGTCGGCACTGGCCAAGGCACTGGGCGTCTCGGCCTCGGCCCTGTACAACCATGTGGAATCCAAGCAGGACCTGCTCCGGCTGGTCCAGGACCTGGTGATGGAACGCGTCGACTGCTCGGAGTTCGCGACGCGGCCGCTGGAGCAGGCGCTGCGCACATGGGCGCTGTCCTACCGCAATGTCTTCACCGAGCACACCCCGCTTGTGCCGGTCATCGCACTGCTGCCAGTTGCCGGGTCGCCCCGGACTCTGCAGATGTATGAGCAGGTGGCCGTCGGTTTCACCCGCGCCGGGTGGGAGGAGCGCCAAATCGTGCCGGCGATCGTTGCTCTGGAGTCCTTCATTTTTGGGTCCGCGTTGGACGCAGTGGCACCGAAGGACATTTTCGAAGTCGGAGCCTCCACACAGGAGGTGCCGGTTTTTTACTCAGCAGTGGGTGCCCAGCGGGCCAGTGGAGCCGATCCGGCTCAGGATTCTTTCAGCTATGGGCTGGAGGCCATGCTGTACGGCTTGTTGGTAAACGCGCGGTCCTAGCTCGCTGAGACCTGGCCTCAGGCCGTTACGGGGCTTGTCCAGAATTAGCTTGCACTCTTCTCGGGCGCGAAACACTTTGGTTCAATCGTGCCCGTCTTCAAGGTCTTACCGCCTCACGCAGGGCCCCGGTTCACGTCGTCCCCAGTGGCCTCAACCGGGTTTCTTTCACAAACGGCAGTTCCGAAGCGAATGAGAACACCGCTCGGATGGCACGGCTGACTACCGAACGGCAGAAGGTGCTCGCGGCCTACCGCAGCTATCACGGTGCCTCAGCCGGGGCGATTGCGCTCACCGGCGATCCTCGACGATAGCATTCAGAGCCGGCAATTCCCGGTGCCGACCACTACTGGGGCCCCTGCCTGCACCGCTCTGCGCTCGACACCGGCAGTGCGCGGGAGGAAGGTGACCGCACGCTAAATCACCTACGGGACAACGTGACGGTCGCGGAGGTCAGTGGTTCGCGGTGAACTGCAGGAATGCGACTCCTGACCTGATAATTTTCGCTAAGGGCGTCAACTCTGACGGCGTGCCGCTGGCGGAGTAATCATCTCCGATTCCTTTGCCGACCAGTTCCAGGACTCGCCCTACGCCGGGGGGTTGACCGACTCCGAACACCCGCTGGCCTGTACCTAAACTGTGTACTCCATTAATCACTTTCATGACGAAGGGGTGACCGGGAACGCCCGGGGATTCGGCAGCGACACCATCGGCCCCGCGCTGTGGGCGCTGACCGAGCGGCATCCCAACGTGGAGATCTCCGTGGGCTCGGCGTGTTCTAGGCTATAAAACCGGTCTCCGGTCGCCAGACCCGACGACCACTGGTGCCTTTCGATGTCGCTCGGGACGCCGCTGCTCCTATGGGGGAGTCCGCCGCTGAGTGCACGAAGGGCGGGTTGTGGTCTTTCGCACACTTCAACCGCACGTACGTGGTCCAGTTGTGCGATAATTCTGTAGTGGAAATCAACGATGGGATAGAAGTGCTCGATGCTGCCTTGGACATCGCCGACCGCTACTGCGCCGGTGCCTAGCATGGTGGATGTTGAGAGTAAACTGGTACGGGTTTTTCTGGCCGACCGGATCATCGCATTGGACGGTACGGAACCGGAGGCCTTTGCCACCCGGGGCGAGTGGATCATCGCTTCCGGATCGCGAACAGAGCTGGCAGCTCAGTATCCGGATGCAGAAGTAGTGGGACTTGAAGGGAAGTTGGTGGTTCCGGGCTTCAACGACGCTCACTGCCATGTTTCCCAGGCAGCCCTGGGTCGCGCACGGACGGACCTCACCTCCATATCCAGCCCTGCTGAACTGCGACGCACGTTGCAAGGCAAGGTCGGCTCCGTCACCCCCGGAGCATGGCTGATTGGGCATGGTCTAGATGACCGCCGTATTAGTGCGTCAGTGGTCGACCGGGATTTTCTCGACGACGTTTCCTCGGACCGGCCCATTCTCCTCATCCAGTATAGTTTCCACCGCGCAGTCGGAAACAGCCTGGCGCTCGATCTGATGGGCTATTCCACCACCGATGATGCCCCCGCAGGGGGACAGTTGATGACGGGAACGGGCGGCACCCTCAACGGCTGGATGTATGAGCGTGCCTGGCTGGACCAATGGCTACCCGGTCCCGGCCGGGGATCTATCGTCGATGCTAGCGATCTCGCGATGCAGGTAGCAGCGCTGGACGAGGTGAATGCCGAACTGCACTCTGTTGGAATCACCTCCTATTGCGATGCGATTGTCACCCCGGTTGAACAGAGGCTGTACCAGGCGGCTCGGGACAGCGGCCGCCTTACGCCGCGGGTGAGTATGCTCCTGTGGCACAGCTATTTTGATTCAGCTGCCCCGCCCGTCGCTACCCCGAATAACCGGCTTCAGCTGGCGGGGGTAAAAATGATGCTGGACGGAGCGCTCGGCGGAGGCACCTGCCTATGCCGTCTGCCATACCCGGGTGAAAGCGGCAGTGCAAACGGCTTGCAGGTCATGACCGATGAGCAGTTCACCCGCCTGCTGCAACAGGTGCATGAGGCCGGCTTGCGGGCAGCTGTGCATGCGAACGGGGATCTGGCGGTGAGCAAGGTCCTCGACGCCGTCGAATCCCTGGGGCCTGCTACCGGGGCAGTCCTTAACCATCGCATCGAACATTGCAGCATCGTCGATGGCAGCATCATTGAACGCATCAAGGCATTGGGGGTCACACCGGTTTTATTCGGGGTGTTTGTGCGTCTCTATGGGCCCGCCATTCTCGCGTACTACGGTGAAGACCGCGCCGGTATGACGGCTGCACATAAGTCGATGCTGGATGCAGGGGTAACGGTGGCGGGGTCCTCGGATTACCCGATCGTTCCGATCAATCCCTTGCTCGCGCTGCAAAGCATGGTGACTCGCGAAACACCGGATGGGCTGGTCGTCGGCGGCAAGCAGCGACTGGACGTCTTGGACGCACTCGCCGTTTACACCCATGGTTCTGCCCATGCCACTGGCGAAGCGGACATTAAGGGTCGCATCACGCCGGGGCAGTTGGCGGATTTTGTCGTTTTAGACCAGGATCTGACGAAGATAGCGGGCTCGGAAATTTCGAATACAACGGTACGTTCCACGTGGGTCGGCGCTGAATGCGTTTGGACTGCCGCTTAAGAATCCTTACTGCGTTTTAGTCCCGATCATCTGCTGGTCCAGCACTACTTTCCCATCACCAACGATCCATCCACGACGGAAACCAACGGGCTGAAATGTATGAAACCAACTAGTTGGGAATATCCCCTACTCCATCAACAGTGAGTCGACGGCCAGAACCGGTGACCTGACGCAGGACGTGTTCAAGCCCGTCACTGTAAAAGGTGCGGCGCAGCTGCGGCTGGCCGTGGCCGCGGACACCGATGCCCAGTATCGGCCGCCTCCGGGGATCTTCCTTGGACGTCGGTCCCAAGTGGCACCACTCACGACGCCGGGCACATGGCGAAGCTCGCTCCGATGGAAAGTATCTCTATTCCATCGAACTGCAGCGGTAGAAGTCACCTTCCCGAAGAAGGGACGGACTATGCTGAAATCGCAGTGGGCGTCAGAGTACCGACGGCCAGCTTGATCAACCTTGATCAGGACGAATTCCAAAGCCTGGAGGAGCGCCGTGACGAATATTGCCCCCGGAATTGAGCTAACTGACAGAGAAGAACACAGCATGTACGAGCTGTATCGGGAGCTGCACGCCCACCCCGAACTGTCCATGCAGGAGAGCAAGACTGCCGAACTACTTACTGAACGCCTCAAGACGCTTGGCCTCGAAACCTTTTCGTGCGGGGGTACAGGCGTGGTGGGCATTCTCCGTAACGGGGACGGGCCTGTTGTCGGTTACCGCGCTGACATGGATGCGCTGCCAATCCAAGAAGACACCGGGTTGGACTTCGCCAGCAGTGCCAGGGGCACCCTTCCCGACGGAACCGAAGTACCGGTGATGCACGCGTGTGGCCACGACACGCATATGGCTGTGGCCCTGACCGCGGCGCAACTCTTGGCCGAGGCCAAGAATGCGTGGTCGGGCACGGTGGTATTCCTGCTGCAGCCGGGCGAAGAGATCGGGGCAGGTGCCCGCGCCATGGTTGAGGACGGGTTGTGGGACAAGGCGCCTAGGCCAGGGGTGATTTATGGCCAGCACATCTGGCCGATCCGGGCTGGCACTGTGAACGTCAGCAGTGGCACCGCCATGGCGATGGCCGATTCCTGGAAGGTTACCGTGCAAGGGCGGCAGGCACATGGTTCTCAGCCCGACCAGTCGATCGACCCCATTGTGCTAGCTGCGCACATGGTGGTCAGAATTCAGACCATCGTGTCCCGCGAGGTG
>JBBSRY010000120.1:0-6638 GCA_038242595.1 Mycobacteriales bacterium | reverse complement strand
TAAAGTGGAGACAGTCACGCTGATAGATGCGCTGCGCCGATGCGATCACCTCCACGTCGATATCGACCCCGATGACCGAGGCCGCCGTCTGAGCCAAGTAGGCACTGCCGTAACCCTGACCGCACCCGAGATCCAACACCCGCTTCCATGATGCGAGAGTGCCGGCAAGCACATACCGGTGGGCGTGCTCGTACCAAAGTTGGGCATCACCGGCCCCGGGTTCATATCGTTCACCTGTCCATTCGATGGCACGATGCTAACCGTCACCCCACCTCGAACCCGCGAGTTCGAACAAGTTATTAGATCCTGGGTGTACGTCCACCCGTCTGGACCGCTTCCTCAGACGAAGCCAGACGGCGGCATGCGCGGTCCACGGTTGATCTCAACGCAAACCACTCGAGGGGGGTTTGGGTGACTGCGCTCACCCGATAATATTTGGCCCATGCCACCTGACCAGAACATCTTGCGGCCCTCATCCGGGCACGTGGTGCTCGCCGCCGTCGACAGCCAAGGATTCTCGTCATTGCGACATCGGCCCACGGCCAGGGCCGAGCGCTACCAGATGGGCCGAGCCCTTCGGCATCAGGTTCACCGTTCCAGTCTTGGTCAGTGGAAAGCGCCGATCGGGCGGCCGGACCCGGTGCAACAAATACTGGATTCCCACGAGGGTCGGTTGGATTGGTTGATCCCCCTTCGGGTCGGGCGGATGGTGGCTTCGCCCTACGGGTTCTTACGCGGCACCGCGATAGTAATGGCCGAGGATGTTGCCCACCTGCCGGCCACCGGTATTACACCGGTGATTTGCGGTGATGCCCATGTTGGCAATTTCGGCTTTTATGCCTCACCGGAGCTGGATCTGGTGATCGACCTCAATGATTTCGACGAAGCCCATCCCGGCGGTTGGGAATGGGATCTACGCCGCCTCGCGGCCAGCATCTGGGTGGCCGGTCGACAAAACGGCGCCACCGAGGCGCAATGCCATGACGCGGTCATTTCCTGTGTTGCCGCCTATCGCGGCGAGGTGAAATACCTTGCCGCACAACCGCTCTTGTCGCGCTCCTACCAACGCCTCGGTGTGGGGAAACTGCAGGAAGGGGCGTCGCAGGAGTCACTGCGGATGCAGATCGACCGAGCGGCGCGCCGGGCCAGGGGCCGGACCAGCGACCGGGCCCTGCCGCGCTTCACCGAGCAAGTGGAGGGTCGACGGCGCATTGTCGAAGAACCTCCCTTGATCCGCCATGTCAGCGCTGCCGATTCCGAAATGGTCGGAGCCGCATTGGACGAATATTTGAACACTCTGGCTCCCCATTGGCGGCGCGCACTGGGCGGGTACACGCTGATCGACATCGTGCACAAGGTTGTTGGCGTCGGCAGTGTCGGGTTGCGGGCATATGTGGCTCTGCTGGAAGGCAGCAGTCCGGACGATGTGGTTTTCCTACAGTTGAAGCAGGCCCGTCGGTCGGTATTGGCGAAGTACGTCCACGGCGATTCGGCCTGGCACGCCCATCAGGGCCAGCGGGTGGTCGAATATCAGCAGGCGCTGCAAACTGTGAGCGACCCGTTGCTGGGCTGGGCCACCATTGATGGCCGCCAGTACTACGTGCGGCAGTTCCGGAATATGAAGGGCACCATTCCGCTCGACGCGATGGACGCCGACGCCTTGACCGACTACACCGGTATTGTCGGTCGGTTGTTGGCCAAGGGACACGCGCGAACCAGCGGTGCCTCGATGATTTCCGGCTACGCCGGATCGTCGGACAAACTGGATGTGGCGATTGCCCGATTCGCCGGACTTTACGCCGATCAGACCGAAGCCGATCACCAAACACTGGTCCGAGCGGTCGCCCGCGGGGTGCTGCCGGTGGAGTATGGCTTGCCACCGGACGGCGCCGAGAAATAGTACGGCTGCGGTTAGTGCCGGCGATGGTCCTGGATGGTGATCCGCGGACCGAATCGCGGCTTTACCGCTGCTGGGTGAAGACCCAGAAGGCGGACAAAACGGTGACGGTGCCCCGACCATGGGGTCAGAAGCCGCACCATCTGTTCATCATCAATTTTTTGGCCGAGCAATGACCAGCCAACAAATGCAGCCAAGTGGTAGTCCCCGACCGAGAGTGCGTCCGGATCACCCCAGGCCCGCTGGGCCATCTCAGCGACAGTCCAGTGCCCAATACCGGGGACGGCAAGCAACGCGTTCTTGACCGGCTCCAGTTCTGCGACACCTGCCCGCTTCCCCACCCGTTCCAGTGACTCGACAATGCGCAGCGCGCGGGCAATCGCCGCACTGCGCTGCGGTTCCACACCTGCCAGATGCCATTCCCAGGAGGCAATGTCGCGCCAGCGAGATAAAGACGGTGGGGTCCACAGCGGCGTCGGCACCGGACCCGGCGCAGGTGTCCCATGGGCCATAACCAGTGTTCGCCACGAACTGAATGCTTGTTTGCCGGTGACCTTCTGTTCCAGGATGGCCGGCACCAGCGCCTCAAGAACGCGGTTGGTCCGAATCATTCGCAGACCGGGATAGCGCCGTACCGCATCGATCAGCATGGGATGGCGTGGATTGAAATCCTGCGGATTGTCCGCATTTCCGAGCATGACGGGAAGTTGCTCGATGAATTCATCGGCGCCCGTCCCCCAGGCACGACATTCGACTTGTCGAGGTGCAAGTTGAGACAGCCGAAAGGTCACCGGGCCAGAGTCAAGCAAACTCGATCGCCAGATCGCGCCATCGGGTTCACGGAAGTGGCAAGGATCACCAGTACCTCGTCGTAGCGGACTCAAGCAGAGCGAAAGATTCAGATCGAATGTCGGGTGCCAGACGGTGCTCAAGCCTGTTGAAGCCGGGGTACCCACCGCATCAGCCTCTCCGGGGTGCAGTCAAGGGTGGGGCTTTCGCCCCGACCCCCGACCGTGAAGCAGATCAGATCTGAGCTATCAGCTGACGCCGAGCAGATCAATGACAAAAATAAGGGTCTGGCCGGAAAGGCGATGACCGCCACCGACCGGTCCATAGGCCTGATGCGGCGGAACAACGAGTTGGCGGCGTCCACCGACCTTCATCCCCGGGATGCCTTCCTGCCAACCGGCGATCAAACTGCGTAGCGGGAAGTTGATCGACTGGCCACGTCCCCAGGATGAGTCGAATTCCTCTCCGGAGGAGAATTCCACGCCAAGGTAATGCACATCAACGGTCGAGGAGGCCATCGCTTCTGGCCCATCTCCCACGATGAGATCGGTGATTTCCAGATCCGCCGGTGCGGAGCCGGTCGGGAATTCGATTTCGGGCTTGGTACGTGAGTTGTCAGTCATGCCCTCCATCAAAGCGCACTCTGGGTCATGATGGGAAAACGCGTCGAGCAACGGACCGGGCCGACCGAGGGTAAATCCTCAGCGCAACAATCGAGACATGCCGCGGTCAGCAAGTTTTTTGCCATTGGTCTGGCACGTTGGACAGTATTGGAACGATTTTTCCGAGTATCGCACTTGCGCGACGGTGTCACCGCAGACCGGACATGGCAGCGAGAACATGCCGTGCACTCGCATACCGCTACGTTTCTCCCCTTTGAGTCGAGCGGCCCCCTGACCGACAGATCGGTCAACAGCGCCCAGCAGTTCTGACCGCATGGAGTCGTAGAGTCCAACCACCGCAGCTTCACTGAGCTTCTTGGGGGCTGCGAACGGCGACAGTTTCGCTGTATGCAAAATCTCGTCGGAGTAAGCATTACCGATACCGGCCAACTTGGTCTGATCGGTGATCACGTTCTTCAGGTGCCCGGTGGCACCGGCCAAGATGTCGGCGAATTCTTCGATGCTGACTTCAAGGGCGTCCGGTCCCAGTCGAGCGATACCGGGAACCTGAGCCGGGTCGTGAACCAACCATGCCGTCATCGACTTCTTCGTGCCTGCCTCGGTCAGATCGAAACCGGTTCCGTCACCGAACCACATTCGCATCGCAATCGGACCACCCATTTTCGGCATCACAGCCGACATCTTGTCCGACCACCGCAGCCAGCCCGCGCGAGCCAAATGCACGATGAGGTGAATGGGACCCCGGCCATCGCTCTTGGCCGGCAGCGGGTCGATGATGAAGTCGAGAAATTTCCCATGGCGATCGGTTCCGGTCAGGGTGCCGCCGACCAGCGCTGCCGGGCTGGGATCCACGGTGGCCAGCAGGCCGAGCGCGGTGATCATCACCTTATCGATCGGCTGACCGGCAGCGTGATCGGCGATGAATTTGGTCAGGGCGGTAACTTCGGGTAGCTCCGGCATGTCCTCATTGTCGCTGACGATTGAGCTAACGGAAGAGCGAGTACCTGAGCGCCGACAGTTCCTCGGAGCACTGGCGACCTTTGGGGGAATGGGCAACCCCAACGGGTACAAGCAGGATCATTGCCCTGCAATGGCCGGCAAAAGTGTGACAATTAGTTGTTGGTGCGAGCAGCAGGCAGCCACCGAAACGGAAGAACCTCCCATGCGCATGGCAGCGTTGAGCGGGGCCAGCGGCATCCCTGTCGCGACCATCAAGTTCTACCTTCGCGAAGGTTTGTTACACGCCGGTGAGCGAACCAGCCCCAACCAGTCGCAGTACGACACCACGCACGTGCACCGGCTTCGGCTGATCCGGGCCCTGACCGAAGTTGGCGGCCTGTCCATCATGGCAGCGGGTGAGTTGCTGGCCACCATCGATAACCCCGAGTTGCCGATGCATCAGGTGTTCGGCATCGCCCAAGGCGCCGTTCGGCTTCCGATCAGTCAGATTTCTGCCCAGGACCTGGCCGACGGCAGCGAACTTCTGGATAAAGTCATCTCTGACCGTGGCTGGCAGGTAGCGGATTCTCTGGTGGCCAGGGCGGACGCCACCCGAGTGGTGGGGACCATGCGCGCACTGGGACTGGAGCATTCACACCGAATGTTGGACAGTTATGCCAGAGCCGCCGAAATCGTCGCCAAGGCCGACATGGATTCAGTCCAAGCCGTGACGGGACGCGATGCCAAGGTCGAGACCGTAGTCGCAGGAACGGTTCTCGGTGATGTCCTGCTGGCGGCGCTACGCCGGATAGCTCAGGCCGACTACTCCAGTGCGATGTTCGGCGAGGCAACCGCAGGCCCCCCCGGGGCGGCACTCCCACCTGCCAACTGAACTGAACCGGTTCACGGCTTGCACTACCGGACCCAGCAGAACCCGTAGGGCGGTAACCAGATGTTGCCGTCCTCCCCCAAGTTGGGTGGGCTCCCGGTCAGCGCATCGTGGGCGTTCGCCAGGCCGTGTACGGCCAGGGCGGAAACCGGGTACGGACGCCAGGTATCGGTGACGTTGTAGATTCCGAGCAGTGAGCCGACTGGATGTGCCCGCAGGACGGCCAGCACCCCGGGTTCTCTCACTTCCTGAATTTGCGTCGGCACGCTCGCGTGCAGATGCGGCAACGACCCACGCACCTGCGCCAACGACTTCAGACCGCTGAACAGCCGCTGCGGCAGGGTTGCGGACTCGGTTCTGGATTCGGCCACCGCCCATGGCATCCGCGGTCGATGTGCCCACCGGTTGTCCCATTCGTGACCCTGTTCGGCAGCCCAATCAGGATCGTTGAACAACCCCACTTCATCGCCCATCCAGATCACCGGGATTCCGCCCCATCCCATGATGATGGCGTGCACCAGGATCAGCCTTGCTGCTGCGAGCTGAATTCGGTCGAGGTCCCCGCTCCGGACGGCCGATTCGATTCCGATCAGACTGGCCGCAGTGCCACTGATGCGTTTGTCCCCCGTGGCCTCGTTGAATTGGAAAACCAATCCGCGAGCATCCGAACCGGGAAACTCACCCGTGTAAAAGCTGGAGAGGAAGGATCGGTGCTGGTGGCCGTTCAAACCTGCACGCCAGGCATCGGTATCATCGATGGCCCAACCGATGTCGTCGTGACAACGCACGTAGGTCACCCATGAAGTCGTCGTCGGCGCTAGTGGTAGCCCGGCCAAGGCGGTCACCGCCAGGCGTACATCCTTGGACGCCAACATCGACCAGATCTGCACCATCAGCGAGTTGTGATAAGCGATATCGCTGACCTTTCCGTGGTGTTCCCACTGCCCGAGGTATTGCACCAGATCGGCCGGGCCCACGATGGCTTCGGCTCTGAAAACTACAGCCGGACAAGCAATCCTGGCCACTGCGCGAAGTGCCTGAGCCAGGGCATGAACCTCTGGTTGGTTCTGACAGTTGGTACCGAGCCGCTTCCAAATGAAGGCGATGGCATCCAACCGCAGTACCTCGACGCCGAGATTGGCCAGGAAAAGCACGATATCGGCGTATTCGCAAAGAACATCGGGATTTGCCCAGTTCACGTCCCACTGGAAAGAGTTGAAGGTGGTCCAGACCCAGGTCTGCATCTCCTGGTTCCAGGTGAAGTTGCCGGGGGCGAAATCCGGGAACACCTCCGGCAGGGTCAGCTCATAGGCATCGGCGTCGGCCCGATTGTCGAACAACAGAAAATAGTCACGGTACCTGCGGTCCCCGGCAACGGCTGCCCTGGCCCACTCGTGTTCGGCGGCAACACGATTGAGCACCAGATCCATCACCAGGCTGATGCGATCATTTCGAAGGGTGCGGGCCAGGTCCCGCAGATCGTCAATGGTGCCAAGGTCCG
>JBBSRY010000119.1:0-6690 GCA_038242595.1 Mycobacteriales bacterium | reverse complement strand
TCCGCAGCGGCGCCACCGAGATTTCTGGGATATCGGGCAATGTCGCGGTCGGGGTTCATCCGGGCACCGCAGCTCAGATCGATCTGAATACCATGACCGGCCACGCCAGCAGCGATTTCGAGGTCACTGAGAAACTCGACGGTACTTCGCTGACCATCAAGGCCAAGACTGTCTCGGGTGACATCCGTTTGCGGTCAGCAGTTTCGGCATAGTTTTGCGGCTCGGGCGGTTTCTTGGCCGGCCGAGCCGGTTGTCACTCCAGGTTCAGCGCAAGCCCACCGCGGCGCGGGTCGGCAGCCGGGCCACTGATACTTGCCGCGGCCACCCCACCGAAATACGGTTTGGGCTCGGCCCACTGCTGGATCTCGTAGCCGGCGGCCCGAAGACCGTTGGCCACTTCGGATTCAAATCCCGGCTCCAGGTGCACGATGTCGTCCGCTACCGACAGACGCGGGCGAGAAACCGCCTGTGGCAACAGCATTCCCTCCACCAGGACCGAACTCAGTACCTGTAGAAGGGCCGCCCGAATCCGACTCCCACCGGCTGCGCCGCCTGCCATCAGCAAATCGCCGCGACTCCCGGTTACCACCAGCGGTGACATCATCGAGCCCATTCGCTGGCCGGGGATCAGTTCACCTCGCAGCAATTCGCCCTCACCGAGCATCGAGTTTCCATGCACGCCGCCGACCCAAATGCCGGAGCCCAGACCCAGCGAATGCGTTGCGGCGCAGGCATTCCCATCACTATCGACGGCGACCACCGATGTGGTCTCGGCGCGCTTGGCACTACCTCGCAGTGCGCTGACCAACGCGAGCGCCCGCGGCACGTCTCCCGAGCGCACCGCATCGGCATCCAACCGACCGATCGTGCCCGCTAGATCGTCCAGATCGTTACCACGCAGATGGACGGTGGCCCCGCCGATCCCGGTCGCAATCGGAGTGCTGATGTCGGCCTGATAGGCGGCCATGTCCTGCAGGCAGAGCGCTCCCCCATCGGCTCGGACCGCTGCCACGAAACTCTGACCGAACTCGCCGGTCATCAACGCGGCTGCACCCTGGTTCAGATAGAGGTCCAGTGTTTCCGCCAGCCCGGGATGGAACAGATTCTGGGTGGCCCGCAGGAGAATCCGGGCGTCATCATCGCCGGCGGTCGAATAGATCCCTATCCCCTCGTTCAGCATCATTGCCGGCGCCACGTCAAGCAGCATTGAGGCGTGCGCCGGGGCAAACTCCGAACCGATGGCAGCCAGATCTCGCGCCGGTCGGACCACCGAGGCCCACGGCAATCGTCCATGTGCTTCGTGCAACGCCTGCACCCCGCAGGGGGTGCCGGGGACGGCCACGGTTGCCCCGCCGATGTCGTACGGAACCGGGATACCACCGAACTCGATGCAGATACTCGACCCCAGGCCTGCTGTTGTCCCATCAAGTCCGGGAACAGCGACAAAGAAGTCATGGCAGGTGATATCGCCGGTGTCGCCGTCGTAATGCGTGGCGAAGCCACCGCCGGCCAGACCGGAGAAGATCGTTTCCGCTACCGAGCCGGCCAGGATCATCGCTGCTACCGCATCCGCCGCCGAGCCGCCTTCGGCCAGCACGGTCAATCCGATCCGAGCCGTTTCCGGATGGCCGGCCGCCACTCCGGCGGGCAGACGTGTCGCATTCACTGGCGAAGATTACCGGTCCCGGTGCCTTCGGTCCCAATGACCCCGGCCGGCGCCGTCGCCATCACCCGGCCAACGGAAATCCATCGCGGTGCCGCGCGGCCGATTCGAGAGCGCCGGCCAGGTTGCCCACCGACTTGATGTGCACCCCTTCGAGACCGAGCCAGCGGGCCATCCGATGTAGTTCCGTCAGCGCACCCTCAATGGCCACGTCAGCGTTCTTGCCGGGCTCCAACCAGGAGGCCTGTACCAACAAGACTCCGGCCGACCGGTCGGCTTTGAGATCGAATCGACCAACCAGCGAATCTCCGACCAGCAGCGGGAACACGTAATAGCCGTAGATCCGCTTGGGCTCGGGCGTGTAGATCTCGATCCGGTAGCGAAAGTCGAAGAGTCGTTCGGTGCGGCGTCGGAACCAGATCAACGGATCGAAGGGGCAGAGCAACGCGGCTCCGTTCACCGTTCTGGGCATCTTGGCCCGAGTGTGCAGATATGCCATCTCTTTCCAGCCCTGGACCTGGACCGGTTCGGCCAGGCCCTGATCGACCAACTCCTGTAAGGCCGCTTTGGTATCTACGGCACTGAGCCGGAAGTAGTCCTTCAAGTCGGCCACCGTACCGATGCCATGGCATGAAAGTGCAATCGCCACCAGTTGTTTCTTGGCCTCCGGGGCCGACAGAGTTGGCACGGTTGCCGGCGGAATCAATCTCTCCACCAGGTCGTAGTGCCGCTCGAACCCCTTGCGGAAGGCAGTGCCGATCGCGCCGGTGGCGAAGAGCACCTCGCACGCAGTTTTGGTGTCCGACCAGCCCCACCAGGCGCCGTTGTTCCTGGCGTGACCGAATTCCTCGGCAATCATGCCGGCCGATATCGGGCCGCGTTCGGCGATGATGGCCAGCACCCGATCAACCAACTGCGGATCACGCTCCCGCAGGGAGGTTGCCGCCCACCGCCCGTTGACGTATTCCTGTTGACGCCAACCCAGTAACCGGTAGGTCTGAACCGGCACGATGGAGGCCTCGTGGGCCCAGGTCTCGATCAATGTCCGTGGCGTGCGCCCGGTCGGCCAGACAAGTTCTTGAAGTTGTTCGACCCGGTAGTCTCCGAGTCTGGCAAAAAGAGGCAGATAGTGCGCCCGGGCCAGCACATTCACCGAATCAATCTGTAAAAGTCCGAGCGCGTCGATAGCTTTGCGCAACCGGGCATTGCTTACCGGCGGCCCATCCAGCGGAAGCGCCTTTGCCAAGCCCTGCGCGGCGATGGCAGTTCGCCGGGCTTGCGCAGCGGTGAGCGTTCTGGAACTCGCGGTGAGGGCGGTCGATGCCATAGAGACATGTTCCCAGGTACCACTGACAGCACCGACAGCACTGACAGCCATGTCGTCCGACGCGGGTGCACACTTCAAGGCAGCATCCGGCATGATCGATGGCAGGAGGTTCAATCCTGAATGGCAGCGCAGGGAAAGAAGACGATGGGTTCTCACGAACGGTGGACAGCGCTGCTGAACATCTTGGGTCGAGACGGACGCTTGGACGTCGCCGAGGCGGCGGCCGAGCTTGGAGTTTCAGCTGCCACCATCCGGCGCGACCTCGATCAACTCGGCAGTCAACAGCTGCTGACCCGCACACGCGGCGGTGCGGCGCCGGCAAGTGTGGCTTACGACCTGCCGCTTCGCTACAAGGCGAGCCGCCATGCCGAACTCAAGGAACGAATCGGCAGTGCGGTGGCCGATCTGATTCCGATCGGATCGGTACTGGGAATTAACGGTGGCACCACCACATCGGAGGTAGTTCGAGCCTTGGTTTCCACCACACCGCCGCCGCCGGGCGGGCCGGCCGCCGATGATGCCCCGATGTTCACTGTCGTCACCAATGCGTTGAATATCGCCAATGACCTCGCCGTTCGACGCAACGTCAAATTGGTCGTCACCGGTGGCGTCGCGCGCACCAACTCCTACGAACTGATCGGACCGTTCGCCGAGCCGACCCTGAGGCAACTGCAGCTGGACTTTGCCGTCCTGGGTGTCGAAGGGCTGGACCCGGTGGTCGGGGCGACCGGGCAGCACGAGGGCGAAGCAGCAGTAAATGCGCTGATGGTGTCGCAAGCAAGACACATTGTCGTGGCCGCGGACTCCAGCAAACTGGGTGAGCGTCGATTCGTCCAGATCTGCCCGATCGAATCTGTTCACACATTGGTCACCGACGACGCTGCTGATTCAGTGCTGGTGGACCAGCTGACAGCGGCCGGTGTTCGCGTGGTGCTTGCCTGATGGCCACCGTAGAAATTCGCAACTCCACTGCCGGCGACGGGCTGGCAATTGCCTGGATCCAACTCGAGGTATGGCAGGCGGCTTTCGCCGATGTGTTGCCCGATGAGGTGCTGGCCGCAGCCCCGGCGGACCTGGCACAATCCTGGACGGCAGCTTTCAAGTCTGACAACAGCAGCGTTCGCATTGCCACCGAAGGTAGTGAGGTCGTCGGTTTCGTCCACGCCGCACTCGTCGAGCCGGACCCGGATCGGTTGGTGGTCGACGCCGCCACCGGTCAGATTCATGTTCTTTATGTCCGTCCGGCCTGGGCCAGGCGGGGTCATGGCGGCCGACTGATTGCCAGCGCGGCAGCTCGGCTTCGCTCGCTGGGTGCTCACCGCGGGATTTGGTGGGTCCCGGAAACTGATCGGGCAACTATCAAATTCCTGGAGTCCATCGGGTGGGAGTCCGATGGAGCCTCCCGCGTCCTGGATACCGGTAAGGCGCATCTGCGGGAACTGCGGTGGACCGGCAGTCTGGAACTCATGCTCGGCTCAGCGCTGCTTTAACAGGCCAACCAGCATGCCCCCGACCGCCCCGGACTGCCTGCACCCAGCGCTCAGCCGTGCATCGCAATCGCTTTACGCATCGCTTCTCGTGCACGCTTGCGGTCGCCGGCCAGATCGTAGGCGTCAGCCAGCCGAAAAAAGCTACGCCAGTCCTCCGGCGCGTTCTCGGTTTCGGCTTTCACCACTTCGAAATGTGCCAGGGCAGCAGTCTTCTCGACCCGCCCGGACGGGCGCATCGGTAGATCTGCCACTTCCGGAAGTCCGCCGTCGGCGCCAAGTTCGCGGCCAAGTTGTTGGGTGCGCCAACCGAAACGCAGCTCAAAGAACAACAGAACGGCTCCGACTATCGGCAGTAAAACCGCCGCGGCGGCGAGACCCCAACCGACCACGCCACCACCGTCGGCGGCGATCACCGCCTTGTTCCCAATGAGCGCAAAGTAGATCACCAGCACCACGGCCAGGATTATAACTACCACGCGAGGTTTCATTGCTGGATCAGACCAGCCCGAGCAGCGGTTCGAGGCCGACCGATAGACCCCGGCGATGCGAGATGGCACGAATGGCCAGCAACACACCCGGCATAAAGGAACTGCGATGCAAGGAGTCGTGGCGGATGGTCAGGGTCTCCCCCTCGGTTCCAAAAATAACCTCTTGATGGGCAACCAAACCGGGCATCCGGATGGAGTGAACGTGAATACCTTCCACGACGGCGCCCCGTGCTCCCTGCACTTGGTTGGCGGTCGCATCAGGAACTTCACCCATCCCGGCAAAGTCTCGGGCGGCGGCGATCTCACGGGCGGTCGCATTTGCCGTACCGGAGGGTGCATCGACCTTACCGACATGATGCAATTCGATGATTTCAGCGGATTGGAAGAACCGCGCAGCCTCGCGCGCGATCCGGCCCATCAGAACAGCTCCGATAGCAAAGTTGGGCACCACCATCACGCCGATTTCGGGTTTGTGCTCCAGCCAGCCGCCGATGGTGTCGAGCCGTTCCTTGCTCATGCCAGACGTTCCGACCACGATGTGGATGTTCTGGTCGATACAGAACCGAATGTTGTCCATCACGACATCAGGATTGGTGAAGTCGACAACCACCTGCGAGCCGGCATCGGACAGCGAAAACTTCCAGTCGCCGGTGTTGACGGTGGCGACCAGGTCGAGATCTTCGGCAGCATCAATGGCCCTGCAGGTTTCGACGCCCATCCGGCCGCGCGCTCCGATGACGCCAACCCGCAGCACTTCTTCTGACATATACCTCACCTTTTACTCACTTCTGACAACGACATCACTTCAAGTACACCGGTCTGGACTCCGCTCGACCAACAAGCGGTGGTCAGCCGACGAGACCGGCGAGTTCTTTGGGCAGATCCTTGGTTTTGGCGTAGGGCCCGACCACCGCGGCCGAGACCGGACCGGCAAATACCTCTTGCACGACGTCCAAAATCTGCTCCTGGGTCACCGCGCGAATTGCCTCTATCTCTTGTTGGACAGAGCGATAGTCCCCGCGTACCAACACATTTTTGCCGATCCGACTCATCCGGGATTCGTTATCCTCCAGGCCCAGAATCATCGATCCGATCAGCTGGCCCTTGGCCCTGCGCAGCTCGTCCGCGGTCAGTCCGGAGCGGGCCGCCGTCAATTCCGCACGCAGCACGTTGACCACTTCGGCAAGGTTCTCCGGGACACAGCCGACGTAGACCGAGAAGGACCCGGCGCCGGCATAGGCGGCGGCCGTCGAATAGCAGGAATAGGCAAGGCCGCGCTCCTCACGGATGGCCCGAAATAGTCGTGAGCTCATTCCGCCGCCAAGGGCTGCGTTGAAAACGCCCAATGCGTGCCGTCGCCGATCGTGACGGGACAGACCCGGATTGCCGACACACAGGTGTGACTGCTCGGTGTCGCGATCCACCAACGCCAGAGCGCCTCGACCGGACATCCGACCCGGATTGCTCACCCGTGGGCGCATCGCCGAGTCATCACCCTTGTTCACCCCGGCAAAAGCTTTTTTGACCCAACGAACCACTTCGCCGTGCTCGATACCGCCGGCCACCGACACCACCATTTTGGAGGGGGTGTACCGACGTCGGTAGTAACTGGAGATCTGCGCCCTGGTCATCTCTTCGATGGACTCGATCGAACCGATGACCGGCAGCGCCAGCGACGATCCGGCGAAGACCGTGGCGGAGAACAGATCGTTGAGTACGTCT
>JBBSRY010000118.1:0-6726 GCA_038242595.1 Mycobacteriales bacterium | reverse complement strand
GTCTTCGTGTCGTGAGCCCAGTCAACGATCCGTTCAGCTAGATCGCCAGATAACTCCTGGGATCCGGCGGATTCAGACCCCAACCACACCCTGCTTTCGCAAGCGCCTGGCTACCCCCCGGTGAGGATTCAGTTTTCGTGCTCGTTACTTATAGGAATCGTGGAAGCGTAAAGACATGGCAATTGCAACAGCGCTGTCGTCGGTGGCCGTATCAAACCTGGCTGAAGCCAAGACTTTCTACTCGAACCTGTTTGGCCGCGGCCCGGACCAGGAACCTATGCCCACCCTTGCCCAGTGGGACATCGAGAACGGCGGAGGGGTCCAAGTTGTCGCGCAATCCAAGGGCAGTGGGTCGTCGATGGTGACGCTGCTTGTCACCGATTTCGACGGCTTTATGCAAGAGCTCGAGGCAAAAGGTGTCGAGCACGGCGAGGTCATCGACGGCGTGATATCCCGAGTGACGCAGACCCGTGACCCAGCTGGGAACGTCATCACTTTTGCTGAGGTGACACCAGGGTCCTAACCCCTCCGTGCGATCACTTTTGCTCCGACAGAGTTGCGCCTCCCCCCGTAGCGCTCGCCCACAGATCGCGCCTTTTAAGAGAGACCGCGCGACCGGAGGCCGTGACCCCACTGGTTCCGATCGGTTAGCTGGACAGACTTCTCTTAGGGGATGGAACCGTCGTTCGCCGTCTGAGATTTTTCTTTGCCAGCGCGAAGAATGGGTGGGCCACAATCGCCGGTACTACCCACCAGATCTTATAACCAGTGCCGGCTACGAGAAGTGCTGTGACCAAAGCGATGTAGGAGCCGCCGAGGACATGGACGTACCAAGTGTCTGCGTGTGGGGTTTGCCATCTGCGCAGCAGTGGACCGAGCAGTGCAGCGGCTTGGGTCGCCAATCCGATGGGAATGAGCCACCACAGGTCCGAATCGCCAACCGAAGCCGTTGTAACCGAACAACCACTCACCGATGGCGATGATCTGCTTACCCAACGGCGGGTGCACCACCACTGGGTAAGCGAAATTGTCCTCGTAACCGCCATTGAACAACACCTGCCAGGAATGCAAGGAGTAGTACTTCTCATCAAAGATCGGGGTACCACCGTCGGTGCGGTAACCGAGTTGCCAGAACCGCACCATCACGGCGATCAACGTGAGAACCCCGGTGACCAACCAACCCCGACCGCGATCGGTCGGCATCGGTGAATTCAATCTTGCCGACGGGGCAACAGGCTCAGTCAGTTTGCGGCGTCTGACCGACCACGACCACAGAGTTAGCTGGATTTGCGCCGTCGCCGTGGTCGGATCTTTCAACCATGTTTCCCCGCGCTGCATGGCCGTCAGCATCCACAGCAGGAGCAGGGCTTGTCATGAACGACGATCGTAATGATGAAGTGGTGACCACACGAATGAACCCCACGTTGCCAAGTTCGTTGCGCGAGAGCTAGGCCCAGGGAATTGGCTGCTCGCCTAGTGCGATAACGCTGCCGCCGAGTAAGCGGTCGCCAGTACCGGCGATTCCCACACATCAAATATGCATCTGGCGGGACGTCGCCGACTTCGAGCTGGTTCCCGTCGCTTCCAAATACAGTGACAACGACTTCCAGGTTTCCGCCGTCGGTGGCATCGGGGCGCCCGATGATGAGGTTCGCGGACTCGGTGCATGTCCGATTGAGCTCGGCTCTGCTCAGCGTTGTTGTCTGGGTGCTGCCACTGGCCAGCTGTTGGTACTGATGCGGTTTCGTACAGGCGCCTACAGCTCTCTGTCCAGGTGAGAAGCCGCATAGCCCGAGCTGATCACCTTGGTATCCGGTGGATGCGGCACTTCGAAGAGTGCCTGTATACGGAGCGGCCGTTCTATCAGGGAATTGGTCCGCGGATTGGACGTAGGTCAGACACGCAAGCCATTGCTGACCAGCGGCTTGCGCAGCAGGCAGCGGTCGTGACACCGAGGAAGGTGCCCAAATCGTCGGCGACCACAAGGACCCTGACGGGTCGGTGGCCGGGGCCGTACCGACGTAGGCAGCACTTGCCGCCCAACACTTGTCGACGTTGGAATCAGTGGTGGTCGTGGTGGACCCGGAGACTGTCACCGTCGGCGTGCTGGCAATAGGGACCACCGCCGTGACTTCCCCGTAGCGAGGACCGTCACAAGCTGTGATCATCAGCGCCGGATACACGTACTCACCCCCGGGGCCGCGAAGGCCTATCAACAGCGATGAATACGGGATCGGGTCGGTCACACAGTCCCCCACCGACGGGGCTCCCGGTATTGGCGCGGCTGTGGCGGATCCAGTGATGAGAGTCGGCTTCAAGGCTGGTATCACCGCTACCAGCAGGCCAGCAAGCAGCAGAATAATGACACCAACAGCTTGTCTGCGCACCGGCCCAGCATAAATTATCCGAAGGCGAGCCTGGACCCTCACTCGGTGCCGCCGGATGTGCAGTCACGACATTAGCCGGGCCGATTTGCTCGTCGGTGCGAAGTGGCACACCTCCTTCGTCTCGTTGGGTGGCAACCAGATCTCTATCCTTCAAAGTGGTTGGCAGATCACTGAATCGAGCGGTGTAGATCGGAACCAGCCGCTGATCAGAACCACCGGTTGCCATCGCTGGAAGTGGTCAGGCCGCCCGCAGTCAAGGCCGTAATGGTCGGTGTCGGGCAGGCAGGCTTGGTGGTTCTACCGATAGAGCGGCTGTTTCGCCCTGGGGTCGGCTCGGATCGCGTTCAGGCAACGGGCGACCAGAAGCTGGTCGATTGCCGCATTGCCGGCTCCGATGCCGGCCCAGTGCGGGTCGACGTCGTTGGCGATGCACCAAGTGCGGTCGGCCGGCCAGATGAACGCCGGGTCTGGCAGCTCCGCTCTGTCGTCATCGGACCCCGCCTGGCCGGTATCCCAACTACCGAATTCTGATAGCGAACCACGGAACAAGAAGTAAGCGCGGTTCGGTATGACAACTTTCGACGCGTGGGGTCGCTGCGGTAGCTCACCTGAGTCATCCAAGGCGGGCACCGCCCAGGCCGACGAAGGGCCAGAAGCAGCTCCAAAATCGGCCCTGTCAAAATGCGTGGTTTGATCCCGCTGAAGTGTCAAAGCACCGCCATCTTCATCGACTGTCCAGCCCCAGCCGTCCCACAAACAGAAGTAGCAGTCATCAGGGGTACGGGTATGATCTGCCAGCACATGCAGGGCGGCGCGGAGTTGCACGGACTCTGAACGGGCATTGGCGTGGGGTTCGACGTCGTTCTCACGCTGCCCCTCATAAACGGGATCCGGCAGGAACCGCAATCTCGCGTACGCCGCAAAGCCGCTGGGGCCCAAGCTGATCAGTTGATGCCACGGCTGATCGTCAGCGGTGAGCCAAGCAGCCGGGGAAATATCTGAACAAGCGATGAGAGCCACCGCGACATTTTATGCGAGCCCCCTACCCGGCGGCCCAGACCCGGCGGCCTAGACACGGCGGCCCAGTCCGCAGAGTGCGGCTCGATCACCAATTGAAACCGAGCCCTACCGGGCAGGTCTCGGTCGGTACCTGACACACCCGACCAGTGCGGAGTCTGAACTGCCCAGAAGATGATCACTACGAAAGGATTTCATCCGGAAGTGAATCTACAATTCCGGGCATGACAGAGATCGGAACGGGCTGGCGGATGGTCGACGGCGTTGCGACGGCATGGTTCGACACGCCTTCGTTGATCGAGGCGGCTGCACTGGCCGGACGCATTGTGGAGTTGTCGGGCGAGTCCGCGATCGACCTGCGCCCCACCGGCATGCGGGTGCGCCTGGACTCAGACGAGCACGCCGAGGCCATGTCTGTGGCCGCGCGGGATCTGGGATTGGCTGTGAACCCGGCGGCGCTGCAGCACCTGAGTGTCGTGTTCGAAACCACGAAACCATCTGCGGTGAGTCAGTTCTGGCAACGCGTACTCGACTACTCGCCTGAGGAAGACGGCGGTTTGAGAGATAACTTGCGGCGCGACCCCGCGATACGGATCCGGCAGTCGCCCGATTCACGACCGTTGCGAAACCGCATCCACCTCGACGTGGTGCGGCCGGCCGCGGCGGTAGAGCTGGCCAGTCTTGGTGAGGCATCGGGACCGTACGGGGTCCGTCACACCGACCCCGATGGCAATGAGGTCGACCTGGTACCGGGCGCGGCGCTCGGTGAGAGCATCGGGACAGCCGACTGGCAGGCCGTGTTCAGCGCGATGGCGTGCTATCGCATCACGTCGTCGTCGTCGTCGCAGCAGTGTGACCTGGTCGCGGCCGCAGCGGCGTTGGCCGACAAAGCCGGCTTCCCAATGCTTATCGACCTACGCCCTGGACTCGTGATCATCGACAGCGGTAAGGACCAGTGGGAGGATGACGCCCACGGCCTTGAGCTCGACTTCACCGACCTGGCCGGGAAGATCCAGACCGCTGCCCGTGAACTCGCGGCCACTGCCGATCCGGGGCTGCCGCGTTTCGCTCAACTCTTCCTCGACGCCGCCGACATCGCCGCGGTCCGAGCATTCTGGGTCGCCGCACTTGGGCACACCCCAGACCGACGAGCCGGAGTCAGCGACATTCACGATCCGCGTCGGTTGAACCCGGTGCTGGTGTTCCAAGACCTCGACACCTCGGAGACGGAGCGGCGCCGGCAGCGCAACCGCATCCACTTCGAGCTCGCTGTGCCCTCGGACCTCGCGCAGACGCGCCTCGCCACGACCCTCGAGGCCGGTGGCAGTCTCCTTGCCGAGTCAGAGGAGCGCTGGCGGGTCGCCGACCCCGAAGGCAATGAAATGGTCATTTTCAGTGGGGCATGAACGCGCCTTACAACGACGGTGATCGTGCCGGCCGACGGCTCGGCCGGAGGCGAGGCTTGAACCACGACGTAATTTGAGCTATCGCTTAACCTTTTGCAACGTTCCCGTACTGGCTCCTCTTGCAGAACTGGCTTGCTCGTTTCGCTGACGAGGCCGGTTGTGGACGCGAACTCCCAGCCGAGAATGCGGTTGCGGGCCCAGCACAATCCAAGGCATAGGGTTTGGGCGTGTTATCACAGGTTCAAGAATCCGGAATTCTTGTTGCAGCCGGGATCTTGGCCGGTACAGCTGGTGCCGCAGGAGCTATCGCCTCCTTGATCTCCTACCCGGTCCTGCTCGCCGTGGGCATCCCCGCGGTTCCGGCGAACATTGCCAACTCCGTCGCTGCCGTGGCCATTGGGCTGGGGTCCACGCCGGCTTCCCGGGAAGAGCTTCAAGGCTCGGGGCGGCACCTGCTGCGGTGGTCGGTTTTAGCGGCAATCGGCGCCGCTGTTGGAGCGGCATTGTTGCTCATCACGTCCAACGGAACATTCGAATGGATCGTGCCGTTCCTGGTGGCAGGTGGGTCGGTAATGCTTCTCGTGCAGCCCAGGATCTCCGCCAGACGCGCCCTCGGCCCGAGTGACCAACGGTGGGTGTTGCCTGTCGGGCTGTTCGGTGTTGCCGTCTACGGTGGCTACTTCGGCGCAGGCTCGGGCATCATGATGCTGACGCTGCTGATGTTCACCGTCGACGGGCACCTCCCGCGCGCAAACGCACTGAAGAATGCCCTCCTCACTGTCAGCGGACTCGTCAGTGCCATCAGCTTCACGGTGTTCGGGTCCGTCGAGTGGGCAGCAGCCATACCATTGGGTATCGGATTTCTCGCAGGTGGAGCAATCGGCCCATCTGTTGCCCGGCGAGTGCCGGCGCACAAATTGCGCATCTGGATCGCAGTCGCGGGCTTCACCCTCGCAGCATGGCTACTGATCGTTGCAGTGCGAAGCTGACCCAGACCGGGCACACCCGTACGCCCATGCTCTCCAGTAGGTCGGTTTACCGGCGATTACTACGCTCCTGATCGCGCCCCACAACAACGCCTCGATTCACTGGGTGCTCTGCTTCTCAGCGTTCGGAATGTCGGCCCGCGATGGCGCCTTCTTGCGGGAGGGCCGTACGACAGTGGGCGCCTCCGGAACCTCATGTTGTGCACCTGGGACAGGATCGCCGTGGACGTCTTCTACGCCCCTGACGTATTTCACGGCAGCCGCAATCGCAGCGGCTATTGGGATGGAAATGATTGCGCCGATGATTCCGGCCAGCACCGAGCCTGCGGTCAACGCGATCAGGATGATCACCGGGTGCAACTTGACCGTACGGCCCATGATCAACGGCTGGTAGACGTGTCCTTCCAGCAGATTCTCTACCACCAGCACCGCTAGCAAGATCACCGCCGGCCACAATCCGACACTCACCAATGTGACCAGCACCGACAGTCCGCCAAACACAAACGCGCCGACAATGGGGATGAAGCTGCCGAAGAACACCAGCAACGCCAACGCAAGCACCAACGGCGTACCCAGCACCCACATCGTCCCGCCGATGATCACCGCGTGGATCAGCGCAATAATCGCAGTTCCCCCTATCCAGCCGGCCAACACCGAGAACGCCCGCTGGCCGGCGCCGTTGACCACTGGGCGGGCGCGGCTCGGTAGCAATCGCACCACCCAACCCCATTGCTTTTCACCATCGATGAGAAAAAATAGTGCCAAGAACAACGTCAACACCAGACCGACGATCAACTCGACGATCGAGCGCCCCACGGACAGCGCCACGGACAGCAGGCTTGAAGTGTGCGATTCCACCCACGTCTGAACCCTGTTCACCAGGTCGATGGAGTCACCGCCCGAGCCGGGCAGCCGTTGCACCTGGGTGCG
>JBBSRY010000117.1:0-6730 GCA_038242595.1 Mycobacteriales bacterium | reverse complement strand
GACCTGCGCGAGGCGGTCGGAGTGGTCTTCGAAGAAGCCTTCCTGTTCTCCGATTCGGTTTCGGCAAATATCGCCTACGGCCGCCCTGGAGCGACCGAGCAGGAAATCATCAACGCTGCGATCGGCGCCGAGGCCGACGGATTCATCAAGGCACTGCCCGGCGGTTACAGCACGGTGATCGGCGAGCGCGGACTGACGCTTTCCGGTGGTCAGCGTCAGCGACTGGCGTTGGCCCGAGCACTGCTCACCGACCCGCGCATTCTGGTGCTGGACGACGCCACCAGCGCGGTTGACCCAGCGACCGAAGCTGCCATCCACGCCACGCTGAAGGCGGTGACCGCCGACCGCACCACTTTGTTGATCGCTCATCGACAATCCACCTTGTCGCTGGCCAATCGGATTGCGGTGGTTGACGGTGGCGCGGTGCTGGACATCGGAACCCATGAGGAACTGATCAAACGATCCCAGCTATATCGGGCGCTGATTCCCGCCATGGCGGCGGACACCGCTCGTAGCGGTACCGATCTGACAAAGTCGACAGTTTCCGAACCCGGTGCTGATCAGATCACTCCCGAGCTCTGGCCCGAACCCGCTGAGTCTGAAGTCCTGAGCCGCCACCCCGGCGATCAGGCGAGCCGGATCGCCGGGCCCCGAAGTGGTGGTGGCCGCGGCGGTTTCGGCGCCGGCGGCGGCTTCTTGGGCGGGCTGCCGGGCACCCCGGATCTACTGGCAAAGGTGGCGGCGCTGCCGCCGGTGACCGACATCCCACCGACGAAGGAAGTGGTGGACGAGAGCCGGCAGCGATTCCGGTTATGGCCGGCTTTGGGCAGGGTCCGCCCTTTGCTGGTGCTGGCGCTGATTCTGGTGGCCATCGATGCGTTGGCCGGGCTGGCACTACCCGTCCTGATCAAAACCGGGATCGATGACGGCGTCAATGCCGGTGTGTTGTCGGTTGTCTGGTGGACGGCTGCCGCGGCTTTGCTGGTGACAATCGCAGATATGTACATCCAGCGTTATCAGGCGGTGGCGGCCGGCCGGGCCGGTGAATCGGTCCTCTACCAACTTCGGATGCGGTCATTCACCCATCTGCAGCGTTTGGGCATGGACTACTACGAAAGCCAGATGACCGGTCGGATCATGACCAGAATGACCACCGATATCGATGCCCTGTCATCATTTTTGCAGACCGGGCTGACCACATCCGTGGTCGCACTGGCCACCTTCCTCGGCATTATCGTCGTGCTGATCGCGATGGACGTGGGGCTGGCGTTGGTCGCACTCGCCTCGGTGCCGATCATCGTGGTGGCCACGGTCATCTTCCGCCGAATCTCGTCCAAGGCCTACACCGAAGCGCGGGAAAAGGTCTCCGTGGTCAATGCGGACCTCGCCGAGAATGTAGCCGGGCTCCGGGTTGCGCAGTCTCTCGGCCGCTCACAAACCAACGCCGATACTTTCGCCGCCCGCAGCGAGGACTACCGAAAATCGCGAATGCGGGCGCAGACAGCAATCTCCGTCTACTTCCCGTTCATCGGCTTTCTGGCCGAACTCTCGGCCGCGGTCGTCCTGGGAGCGGGTGCCGACCGGGTGGTCGCCGGGACGTTGTCCATCGGCACGCTGTTGGCATTCGTGCTCTACCTTGATCTGTTCTTCCAACCCATCCAGCAGCTCTCCCAGGTCTTCGATGGCTACCAACAGGCCCGGGTCGGACTCAGTCGGATCGCAGATCTGCTGGCCACCAAGGTCAGTACGCCTTCGGGATCATCATCTGCCATGGTGCACCAACTCGATGGGGATATCGATTTCGACGATGTGTCCTTCAGCTACCAGGGGGCAACTGTCCCAGCGATGAACCAACTCGATCTGCAAATACCGGCCGGCCAGTCGGTTGCGGTGGTCGGTACGACGGGCGCCGGCAAATCCACTTTGGTCAAGCTGATCGCCCGCTTCTACGATCCGCAATCCGGGCGCGTCCTGGTGGATCACACCCCCATCGATCAGTTCGATCTGCCCAGCTATCGGCGACGGTTGGGGGTGGTGCCCCAGGAGACTCACCTCTTCGGCGGATCGGTGCGCGACAACATCGCCTACGGCCGTCCGGAGGCCACCGATCTGGAAGTAGAAACCGCCGCCCGGACGGTTGGTGCCATCGACGTGATCTCCCGGCTTCGGCAAAAGTTCAACCACCGGATCGAGGACAGGGGGCGAAACTTGTCCGCCGGTCAACGCCAACTCATCGCCCTGGCCAGAGCCGAATTGGTGGATCCCGACGTCCTACTGCTGGATGAGGCAACCGCCTCATTGGATCCGGCTGCTGAGGCAGCGGTGTTGGACGCGACCCAACGGCTATCTCGCGGTCGGACCACCATCGTGGTCGCCCACCGAATGACGACCGCCGCAGCAGCGCAGCGGATCATCGTGATGGAGAACGGGCGGATCGTGGAAATGGGCCAACACGAAGCACTGCTCTCGACCGGCGGTGCTTACGCCAGGCTCTACGTATCGCAAAGATCGCCCGACGACAACGAGTTGACTCCTGATCTGGCCGCAAGGTGACGTTTCATGCAGGCCGTAGCGGGGAAAGAAACCTGCTCCGAATTCACCATCGGCTGAGCCAGTAGGGTCGGGGTATGTGAATAGTCGGACACAACGAGAGAGTCGAGGGCGCATCCGCCAGCCATTACAGCTAGGTTTGTAACGCCAACCCAATCCCGATCGCAGAACAGGCGGAGAACGACAGTGTCGTCAGCCACCGTGCCCGAATTCGGCCCCAACGACTGGTTCGTTGAAGAGAAGTACCAACAGTTCATTTCCGATCCCGCAAGTGTCGATGAGAGCTGGCGCGAATATTTCGCCATCTCCGCCGCCCCTGCTGGTGGCGCCGCCGCCGCGGGAGGTGGAAACGGCGCCGGTTCCTCGGTCTCGGCCGCCTCGAACGGCTCGTCGACACCTGCTGAATCTGCGCCGGCAACACCGGCCGTTGCGGCGCCCACACCAGCCGCGCCACCACCCGCTGCACCCGCACCGACCGCAGCAGCCAAGCCGACCGCCGCACCGGCAGCGGCGCCAAAGCCGGCGGCGCCCGCCGATGCGGACAAGCAGAGCGAAGCAGCCCCGAAGGCCGCTGCGGCCAAGACGGCACCCGCCAAGGCGACAGCTCCGACCATCACCTCTATTCCCCCCAAGGACGTTCCGGTCGAAAAGGCAGAGGTCTCCTCACCGCTTCGCGGCATGGCCGCTGCCGTGGTCAAGAACATGACCACCTCACTGGAAGTTCCCACTGCGACATCGGTGCGCGCCATCCCGGCAAAGTTGTTGTGGGACAACCGTATTGTCATCAACAACTTTCTCAAACGGCAGCGCGGCGGCAAGATCTCCTTCACCCACCTGATCGGCTTCGCCATCATTCGGGCCCTACAGGACTTCCCCAGCATGAACGCTCACTTCGATGACCGCGACGGTAAGCCGCTGGTGATCACGCCCGCTCATGTCAACCTCGGTCTGGCCATTGATCTGCCTGGCAAGAACGGCCAGCGCAGCCTGGTGGTATTGCCCATCAAGGGCTGCGAACAGATGGACTTCGTCGAATTCTGGAAGGCCTACGAAGCCGTCGTCGGCAAGGCTCGTAGCGGAAATCTGACAGCCGAGGATTATGCCGGCACCACCATCTCACTGACCAACCCCGGTGGCATCGGCACCGTGCATTCGGTACCCCGACTGATGAAGGGGCAGGGCACCATCATCGGTGTCGGCGCCATGGAGTACCCCGCGGCGTTCCAGGGCGCGTCCGAACAAAGCATGGCCGATCTGGGAATCTCCAAAGTCACCACACTGACCTCGACTTACGATCACCGCATCATCCAGGGCGCCGAGTCCGGCCAGTTCCTCAAGCGAATCCACGGTCTGCTACTGGGCGAAGACGGTTTCTACGATGACGTTTTCGCTGCTTTGCGCCTACCGTACGAGCCGGTTCGATGGGTGACCGATATACACCCGGGGCGCAATGGCGCCGTCGACAAGACCGCCCGCGTTCTGGAACTGATCGACGCCTACCGCACTCGTGGCCACCTAATGGCAAACACTGATCCGCTGAACTACCGGCAACGCAAGCACCCGGACCTTGACGTCCTGTCCCACGGGCTGACGCTGTGGGATTTGGATCGCGAATTCCCGGTCGGCGGTTTCAATGGCCAGCAGTTCATGAAGCTGCGCGATGTACTCGGTGTCCTGCGGGATTCCTACAGCCGCACCCTCGGCGTGGAATACATGCACATCATGGATCCGGCGCGCCGTCGCTGGATCCAGCAGCGGGTTGAAGCCCGTCGACAAAATCCGTCAGCGGAACGTCAGAAGTACATCCTTGGCCGGTTAAATGCGGCCGAGGCGTTTGAGACATTCCTGCAGACCAAATATGTCGGGCAGAAGCGGTTCAGCCTGGAGGGCGGCGAGACCGTCATCCCACTGCTGGATGCGGTACTGAACAAGGCGGCCGAGTACACCCTTGACGAGGTTGTCATCGGAATGGCCCACCGCGGGCGGCTCAACGTATTGGCCAATATCGTCGGTAAGCCGTATGCGCAGATTTTCCGCGAGTTCGAAGGCAACATGGATCCGGGCCAGGCGCACGGATCTGGCGACGTCAAATACCACCTGGGCGCCGAGGGCAAATACATTCGCCCGTTCGGAGACGGTCAGGTCGATGTGACCCTGGCCGCCAATCCCTCCCACCTGGAGGTAGTCGATCCGGTGATGGAAGGCATCGTCCGGGCGAAGCAGGACTTCATCAATCGCGGTGAAAGCGGTTTCACCGTGCTGCCAATCATGCTGCACGGTGATGCGGCCTTTGCCGGTCAAGGAGTTGTGGCCGAAACTCTCAACCTGTCCAAACTGCGCGGCTATCGTACCGGTGGCACCGTGCACGTGATCATCAACAACCAGGTCGGCTTCACCACCGCCCCGGAAGCCTCACGTTCCTCCGAGTACTGCACCGACATCAGCAAGATGATCGAGGCACCGGTGTTCCACGTAAACGGCGACGACCCGGAGGCAGCCGTGCTGGCTGCCGAGTTGGCCGTTGAATACCGTCAGACCTTCGGTAACGACGTGATCATCGACATGGTGTGCTACCGACGACGCGGACACAACGAGGGCGATGACCCCTCGATGACCAACCCACTGATGTATCAGATCATCGACGGCAAACGCTCCGTCCGCAAGATCTACACCGAGGCTCTGATCGACCGCGGTGACCTCTCCCCCGAGGACGCCGAAGAAGCGCTCAAGGACTACCACCGCCAGCTCGAACGAGTCTTCAATGAGGTCAGGGAACTCGAGAAGGGTGTGGCCGTTGCCTCACCCTCCGTCGAGGAGGAGCAACCGATCCCGCAGCGGGTCGATACCAGGATCTCCGTCGAGGATTTGCATCGCATCGCAGATGCACACGTGGAATTGCCGGCCAACTTTACCCCGCACCCGCGGGTGAAGACCGTGCTCGAACGCCGGGTTCAGATGTCCCGCGAGGGCAACATCGACTGGGCCTTCGGCGAACTGATCGCTTTCGGTGCCACGGTGATGGGCCAGCGATTAGTTCGGCTGGCCGGTCAGGATTCCCGACGCGGTACCTTCGTTCAGCGTCACGCGGCAGTGATTGACTGGCACACCGGCGCGGAATATCTTCCGCTGCAGCATCTTTCCGAAGATCAAGAGCGATTCTTGGTCTACGACTCGGCCCTGAGCGAATATGCAGCCCTCGGTTTCGAGTACGGCTACTCGGTGGCCAACACTGATGCGTTGGTCCTCTGGGAAGCTCAGTTCGGTGACTTCGTCAACGGTGCGCAATCCGTCATCGACGAGTATCTGTCCTCCGGCGAAGCAAAATGGAACCAGAAATCCGGTGTGGTGCTGCTGCTGCCTCATGGACACGAGGGGCAGGGACCGGACCATACTTCCGGTCGCATCGAGCGCTTCCTTCAGCAGTGTGCCGAAGGTTCGATGACGGTGGCGGTTCCGTCTACCCCGGCAAACTATTTCCATCTGCTACGTCGCCATGTACTCGATGGTGTGCATCGTCCGATGATCGTCTTCACTCCGAAGTCGATGCTGCGCAATAAGGCAGCGGTCTCGTCGGTAGAAGACTTCACCCAGGGCAAGTTCGAATCGATTCTGGCCGATCCGAATGCCGGCGATGGATCTGGGATTACCCACGTCATCATGTGCACCGGCAAGATCTACTACGAGCTCGAGGCCTATCGGGTGGCGAACAAGATCACCGACACTGCCATTGTGCGGATTGAGCAGCTCTACCCGTTGCCCAAGCGCAAGCTGGCGTTCGTTTTGGACTCGTACCCGAACGCCAACAGCTTCCGGTGGGTTCAGGAAGAGCCGAAGAACCAGGGCGCCTGGCCGTATCTGGTTGAAGCCCTGCCAGAGGCCATACCGAAACTTGTTGGCGTGCAGCGGATCTCCCGCCGGGCGATGGCGGCCCCGTCGGCCGGTTCGATCCGGGTCCATGAGGTGGAGCAGAAGCATGTGATCCAGAGCGCTTTCACGCACTGATATTTGTACCGAGCAATGGGCTCGTCGGAGTCGCCTTTGGGCGTCACCGGCGGGCCCATTTTCTTTGCCCGCCACCGGTCGAGCGTCGTCGATCCCGAGCCCGTCGGAATAGGTGGCCGCGACAGCTGGTTGAAAGGAGTATGCAGATCGAAATTTTCTCCGATGTCGTATGTCCCTG
>JBBSRY010000116.1:0-6734 GCA_038242595.1 Mycobacteriales bacterium | reverse complement strand
GGTGCGTTGGCGGGCTTCGAGTTTCACGCCAGGATCAGTCGCGGACAGCCGCCCCTCCCCTACCGCCAACAAGGCACCGACCAGTGAACGGACCATCGAATGACAAAAGGCGTCAGCTGTTACCTCGACGGCCAGCACACTGCCGGGTTCATCGAGACGAGAGATGGCCAGATGTTGCACTTCTCGTACTGTGGTGGCGCCTTCGCGTGGTTTGCAAAAGGCAGCGAAATCATGGAGTCCGACCAGTGCGGTGGCCGCCTCATTCATCAGGGCGACGTCCAGCGGTCTCGGCCAGCCGAGAGTGTCGAACCTGCGCAAAGGCTCTACGCCCGACGGCGCGTCGGTGACCCGGTATCGATAATGCCTTCTCAGTGCCGAGAACCTGGCGTCGAAGCCCTGGGCTGCCTGCGCAACCGTCCGGACCCTGATATCTGCCGGAAGGATCCCGGCCAACCTGCGTAAAAGTCCCCGCAGCGGCTCGGCCAGTTCGGCGTCATCGTCAAGGTGGAGGTCGACTTCGACTCGAGGGGCAACTTCACTTTGCGCACCGGATCCGCGTTTCGACTCACATCCGTCGGACTTGCGTCGCGGAGCGAGAGCAAAAAGGGCTTCGCGACTCACGTCGATATGGGCAACCTGGCCGGTGGCGTGCACACCGGCGTCGGTGCGCCCGGCCACTACGAGCGAGATCGGGCTCCTGAGCAGGGTTTCCAGGGCACTGGTCAATTCACCGGCAACGGTACGCAGCAGTGGTTGGGTGGCCCAACCGGAAAAGTTTGTGCCGTCGTAGGAGAGATCAAGCCTGAGCCTCAACTGCTCAGGCAGACCCGTTGCGCGGGCATCGAACCGCGCCTGAGTACCTTCAGGTGCCGCGGACGGTGCGCTCATTATGGACGCGGTAGATCCCGGCCGAGCAGGATCAGTTGAAGCGAGTTCAGGCACGGCGGTCAGCTCCAGGTAGCAGAAAAGCCCGTTGCCGCAGGGAAACTCCCCACGGCAACGGGCCAAAGTAGTTCAGAACTACTTCTTGTCCTCGTCAGCAGATACGTCAGTTCCTTCAGCGGAAGCAACTTCGTCGGCTACCGCTTCATCGGAAGCGGCGACCTCATCGGCATCGACAACCTCGTCGGCAGCGATGTCTTCGGCAGCGTCAGATTCGACAACCTCGTCGGTTGCGGTCTCATCAGTTGCGGTCTCATCAACGGCGGTCTCATCAGCAACAGCGGCATCAGACTTCTTCGCCTGCTTCGGACGAGCAGCGTTGCTGGTCGTGCCGGCGGCGCGGCGTGTCACCCGATTCGCGGCGGAAGAAACAGTCTCTTCCTTGACGAGCTCAATGATGGCCATCGGAGCATTGTCGCCCTGACGAGCCAGGGTCTTGATGATCCGGGTGTAACCACCGTTGCGGGTTTCGAAGGACGGAGCGATTTCGGCAAAGAGCGTGTGCACCACGTTCTTGTCCCGGATGACCTTCAGAATTTCACGACGAGCGTGCAGATCGCCGCGCTTGGCGGTAGTGATCAGCTTCTCGGCGAACGGACGAAGGCGCTTGGCCTTGGCCGTGGTGGTCTTGATCTTGCCGTGCTCGAACAGCGACTGCGCGAGGTTGCGCAGAATCAGACGCTCGTGCTGCGGCGATCCACCGAGACGGGGGCCCTTAGAGGGAACTGGCATGGTGTTGCTCCTTGTAATCGTGTCCGCACTCGTAGCGAGGGCGGGGCGGGCGGTTGGCCGGGAGCGAACTCCCGGCCCCCGACGGTTTCCTCATGTGTTCGGCCGAATCAGATCCGGCCGCCCGTCCCCTGGGGAGGGACGGACCAGTGCGATGATGCTGAAAAATCATTACTGCGACAGCGGTCTCGACCGACAAGCGTGGTCTTGACCGACGAAGGGGCAGAACTAGATCTGCTCGGTCTCCGCGTAGTCAACGTCCGCTTCAGGAGCCGGCGCCAACGAGGAGAAACCAGCGGCGTTCGACTGAGCCGGTGCTGCCGAGAATCCGGGATTGGCCGGGGTCTCATCGTCGGTGTCTTCGGTCCAGTCAGCATCGGCGTACGCCATCGCAGCGGCTGCCGGGTCAAACCCTGCCGGGGAGTCCTTCAGGCCCAGACCCAAGCCGTGGAGCTTGACCTTGACCTCATCGATGGACTTCTGGCCGAAGTTGCGGATGTCAAGCAGGTCAGCTTCGGTGCGGGAGACCAGCTCGCCGACCGTGTGGATACCTTCGCGCTTGAGGCAGTTGTAGGAGCGAACCGTGAGGTCCATTTCCTCGATCGGCAGCGAGAATGCCGCGATGTGATCGGCTTCGGCCGGTGACGGGCCAATCTCGATGCCTTCGGCGTCGACATTGAGCTCGCGAGCCAGACCGAACAGTTCCACCAGGGTGGTACCGGCCGAGGCCAGTGCGTCCCGCGGGGAGATGGAGGACTTGGTTTCGACATCAAGAACCAAGCGGTCGAAGTCGGTGCGCTGCTCGACACGAGTTGCCTCGACGCGGTAGGTGACCTTCAGGACCGGCGAGTAGATCGAGTCAACCGGGATGCGGCCGATCTCGGCGCCGACAACCTTGTTCGGGGACGCGGGAACATAGCCGCGGCCACGCTCGACGATGAGCTCAATTTCCAGCTTGCCCTTTTTGGTCAGGGTGGCCAGCTTCAGGTCCGGGTTGTGCACGGTGACACCGGCCGGCGGCGCGATATCAGCGGCGGTCACATCACCGGGGCCCTGCTTGCGCAGGTACATGGTGACGGGCTCGTCCTCTTCGGACGAAACCACGAGTTCCTTCAGGTTCAGGATGAGCTCGGTGACGTCTTCCTTCACGCCGGGGACGGTGGTGAATTCGTGCAGCACGCCGTCGATACGGATGCTGGTCACCGAGGCGCCGGGGATGGACGAAAGCAGGGTCCGCCGAAGCGAGTTGCCCAGGGTGTAACCGAAACCTGGTTCAAGAGGCTCGATGATGAAGCGGGACCGATTGTCGGCAATCGACTCTTCGGTGAGTGCGGGGCGCTGAGAAATCAGCACGTTGTTCCTCCAGTTGTTCGGTGTCGTCCGCTATATGACGACACACAGGGGTCGAACTCTGCGATCAGCGCCCGGAATGACCGTGTGCTTAACGCAGTAACACCCGCCGGACGACTCGAGGCCATCCGACGGGCGAAAACTACTGCTACAGCTTCGGTCTCGACTGTAGGGTCAGGCTCCGCTCGACCAACAAGCGGTGCCAGACCAACAAGCGGTGCCAGACCAACAAGCGCGGCCTCGATCGATGAGCAACTACTACTTGGAGTAGTACTCAACGATCAGCTGTTCGGTCAGCTGAGAATCGATCTGAGCGCGAACCGGCAGCTGATGAATCAGCACGCGGAGCGAGTTCGGAACGACCTGCAGCCAGGCCGGGGTGGGGCGGTCACCGAAGGTCTGGCGAGCCAGCTCGATCGGGAACTTCTCGGTGGACTGCTTGCGGACATCGATGATGTCGTACTGCGAAACGCGGTATGACGGAACATCGACGCGCTGTCCGTTGACCTCGAAGTGACCATGGGTCACCAGCTGGCGAGCTGCCCGACGGGTACGAGCCAGACCGGCGCGGTACACGACGTTGTCCAGACGCGATTCAAGGATCTGCAGCAGGGTCTCGCCGGTCTTACCCGGGCGGGATGCTGATTCCTTGTAGTAACGGCTGAACTGCTTCTCCATGACGCCGTAGGTGAAGCGAGCCTTCTGCTTCTCCTGGAGCTGGGTCAGGTATTCCTTCTCCTTGGTGCGCGCACGACCGTGCTGCCCGGGAGGGTAGGGACGCTTCTCGAATGCCTGGTCGCCACCGACGAGGTCGACCTTCAGGCGACGAGACTTCTTGGTAATAGGGCCTGTATATCTAGCCATGATTTAGCTCTCTCCCCGTCTCAGACCCGGCGCCGTTTGGACGGCCGAGTCCCGTTGTGAGCCTGCGGGGTGACGTCAGAAATGGCGCCAACCTCCAGACCTGCAGCCTGCAATGAACGAATGGCGGTTTCGCGTCCTGAGCCGGGGCCCTTGACGAAAACATCCACCTTCTTCATGCCGTGCTCCATGGCCTTGCGAGCAGCGCTTTCGGCTGCCATCTGGGCGGCGAACGGGGTGGACTTGCGGGAACCCTTGAAGCCAACATGGCCGGCGGATGCCCAGGAGATGACCGCGCCCGAAGGATCGGTGATCGAAACGATGGTGTTGTTGAACGTGCTCTTGATGTGAGCGTGGCCGTGGGCGACGTTTTTCTTCTCTTTACGTCGGATCTTCTTCGGCGCACCCTGGCGAGTCTTGGGGGGCACAGTTATTACCTAGCCTTCTTCTTGCCGGCGATTGTCTTCTTCGGACCCTTGCGGGTACGAGCGTTCGTCTTGGTGCGCTGTCCGTGAACCGGGAGGTGACGGCGATGCCGGATTCCCTGGTACGAGCCAATTTCCATCTTGCGGCGGATGTCGGCCTGAACCTCACGGCGCAGGTCACCTTCTACCTTGAAGCTGGCTTCGATGTGATCGCGCAGGGCGAGCACATCTTCATCGGTCAGGTCCTTTGAACGCAGATCCGGGCTAATGCCCGTTGCGGTCAGAAGTTCGAGCGCACGAGTGCGTCCGACCCCATAAATGTAAGTAAGTGCGATTGCCATCCGCTTATCGCGGGGCAAATCCACTCCGGCGAGACGTGCCATACGGCGCGGTACTCCTTCACGGTTCGGAGGTGTCGGTCGCGGACCATCCGGTGTCTAGCCGGCCCCGGCCTCCGACCGGGGGTATCTCTCGTCAGCGTTCACAAGAGTTGGTATCGCGATGGAAATGGTTGCTCCCGACAGGGCGGCAGCAACCTGGGACGTCAGCCCTGGCGTTGCTTGTGGCGGACGTTGTCGCAGATGACCATGACGCGGCTGTGGCGACGAATCACCTTGCACTTGTCACAGATCTTCTTGACGCTTGGCTGGACCTTCATGTGCCTTCTCTTTCTTAGGTCCGGACTGTGTGTACTGCGTAACTGCAGGTACTGCTCTACCGCTTACTTGTAGCGGTAGACGATCCGGCCTTTGGTCAGGTCGTAGGTCGAAAGCTCGACCACGACCCGGTCCTCGGGAAGGATCCGGATGTAGTGCTGCCGCATCTTGCCGCTGATGTGAGCAAGGACGCGGTGGCCGTTCTCCAGTTCAACCCGGAATGAGGCGTTCGGCAGTGCTTCCACTACCCGGCCCTCGACCTCGATAGCGCCATCTTTCTTGCTCATATCCTCCGCAATCTGTTGCATGTGTCGGCCGCGTTCCAGCCCCTGGACTTTCGTCCCGGCGCCGGTTCAACGACCTGGTTGGCGTGCTCGTGATACCTGTGATCGTCCGGCGCAATTGGCGTTTCCGCTGGTGAGCGGTCATGCGAACAACTCGTTCCTGGCACAGGCCTGCCCCACTCAGCGTGAACTGATGGGGGCGGTGGCAAGATAGCTACTACTTCCGCACTGGACGGATTCGCGAGGTATTACCAGCTGAACCCGGGCACACGCGGAAATGACATGCTTGCCGACCGATAAGTCTACGGCGAAATGCCTGATAGAGCCAACTCGCTAGCCCGGCGCTGTTGAATCTGGGATGTCCGCCAGTAGCTTGGTGGCCATGACCGACATCGCCAGAATGCGGCAACTGCAGGAACAGATCGTGGGGGCACTGCTGGACATCTGCCGATCGCTCGGTCTGGCGTCGGTGGAAATGAATGCGCTGACCTTCGACGGTTCGACGTCGCTGGGTACCCGCAACCCGGCGATCACCGGCCCGGCCGGCTCAATCCGCTCCCCGGCTGCTGTCTTTGACCCCCTCGAAGAACTACGAGAAATCTGTTACCTGCCCGGGAGAGGGACCTGGTTATCGGTCCAGATATCCGTGCAGAGCACCGGGCAGTTTGAATTCGATTTCAACTACGACCAGCGGCCGTACACCTACTCCCGGGAACCGGATCTGCTCACGCCTGCACCCGGGGATAACGACCCGGCCCCCAATGATCAGACGTTGCTGGAAGACCTGGAGCAGTTTCCGCGGGACCCGGACGCATTACCGGATTGGTACCCCAGGCCTCGAGTCACCGCCGATGATCCGACACCTTTAGTGCCGACGTTCACTGTGCCGGTCAGTTCGGTCTTCGGTAAGCCGGTATCGGCAACAGCCGGTCTCGAGGACCGGATCCAGCAGTTGGAGGCCGGTATTGTCCGGACCCTGCGCCGGGTGTGCAGCACGATGGACCTGCCGCGAGTTGTCTTTACTTTTGCCGGCCTGAACGGCACCGGCACCGCGACGCTGTACGACCCCGCATCTGTGGCCGGCGGGGCGCTGATCGGTTTCGCCGACAGCAGCTATCGACGTCTTGATGCCGACGAATTACCGATGGGGTCGCTGCTGGAACTGCGAGATGTGAGATCCCAGCCCGGAACCGGCGCCTGGTTCTCACGGCACAACGGTTTCATCACCACACCTCGGCTACAACTCTTGTGCGGTGACGAAGTCATTGTGCAGTGACGGTAGCGGTCTTGATCCGGCGGGCCAGCGGAACCGCGGCCAGGGCGACAGCGCCGAGCGTCAGGAACGCAGCAGGCGGAGAGTCCAGCAGCTGTTGGCAGATCAGTGTGATGATCACACCGCCGGCATTACTGGCCAGCCAGATCAGTGCCGCCACCGTGCCGGCCGCTTTCAGGCCGCGACTCTCGGGCAGCTCCAGCACTATCGGCAG